>JBAWGU010000661.1:0-32191 GCA_049593215.1 Pyrinomonadaceae bacterium | reverse complement strand
GTTGATGATGGGAGCAAAGACGAAACGACAGCGTTGCTTCGTCAACTGCAAGCGGAAGACGGGCGCGTGCGTGCGTTGTTTCTCTCGCGCAACTTCGGCCATCAGGTTGCGGTGACGGCGGGGCTTGAACACGCTGCGGGTGATGGAGTGGTCCTGATTGACGCAGACCTGCAAGACCCGCCGGAGGTGATTGCAGAGATGGTCGCGCGTTGGCGTGATGGTTACGATGTGGTTTATGGCGCGCGCGCTGAACGAACGGGTGAGACGCGCTTCAAGCTCTGGACGGCGAAACTTTTTTACCGTTTGATGAATCGTCTTTCGCACATCGAGTTGCCGCTCGATGTTGGAGATTTTCGTCTGATGGATCGCAAGGTCGTAGACTCATTGCTGGCGATGCCTGAGCGTGATCGTTTTCTGCGCGGGATGGTGGCGTGGGTGGGCTTTCGCCAGATAGCGGTCTTCTACAAACGCGCGCCGAGACATGCGGGCGCAAGCAAGTATCCGTTTCTGAAGATGCTCAGGTTTGCGACGGACGCTGTGCTCTCATTCTCTTTCACACCCCTGAGGCTCGCCATCTGGACAGGCTTCGGCGCAATCGTCTTTGCCGTCGCAGGCATCCTCTACGCCATCGCGCTGCGCTTCTTCTTCGACCCGTCGCATTGGGTGCGCGGCTGGGCCTCAATCTTCGTCGCCGTGCTTTTCATGGGCGGCGTGCAACTCATCTCGCTCGGCATCATTGGCGAATACATCGGGCGCATCTACGGCGAAGTCAAACAACGCCCGCTCTATTTCGTTCAGGAAGAACTAGGATTTGAAGAAAGGCAAAAGGCAAAAGGTAAAAGGTAAAAGTCAGGGAAGCCAACTTTTAATTAACCAGCTCAACATGAGTGCTGTAATTAAAAGTGGTTTCCCCACACTTTTGCCTTTTACCTTTTTACTTTTGCCTTATTGTGCGCAGTCTGCGTTGCTGCGTGTGACGACGGGGCTGAAACGCTTTTGATACTCGGCTGAAGTGATGAAGGAGCAGACCATGCCGCGATAGTTGTTGGTCTCGCGGTTGTCGAGGACGTTGAGCCAGAAGTTTAAGCCTGCATCTTCGGGGTCGCGTCTGAGGTAGCCGAAGTATTGCATGATGACAAAGGCGGGGTTGAACTCTCGCTGCTGGAAGATTTGATTGTCGGCGATTTTTCTGAGAACTGTGGCGCGCGTCTCCGCTCCCGTAGCCAGCCCTGCGGCTAGATTGTCGCGCTCTGCCTGCGTGAGCGAGCTGCCCTTACTCGTATCGAGCGCGCTGACATACTGCGCGGGCGTGAGCGTCGCCGGAAATTGAGCGAGAAAGGCAGGGCGTGAGACAAAATCGTTGGCGAAGTTCTGCTTGTTCGTTTCAAGGTCTGGACCACCAACTACGCGCGCGCGATCCGGCTGGAACTCCGCAAAGGTCGGGCGGCGACCGAAGGCCGCTTTGTAGAAGCGATAGACGAAGTAGCCTGTCTGTTGAAACTCCTGCTCGGTGAAGAATGCTGCGGAGATACTGATGCGGCGATTGTGTATGCACTGCGCGTTGTTGCCGCATTGCGTGAGTTGTGTGGTCCAGTAAGCGAGGCCGCTCGCATCAGGCTCACGATTGAGCGAGTCTCTGTAGAGTTGCGTGATGAAAAACGCGGGGTCGTCAATCGGGTTCGTGTCCGTCGTGCCGTTGTCAATCGTGAGGCCGCCGGAGATGTACGCAATCTCGCCCGTGTTTGAAGCGAGGCGGATGCTGTAGTCGCCGTTCGGCGCGCTGCCGCTTACGGAAACGTCGAAGCTGATGACCGGATAGGCCGTGCCGAGTCCTGTTTGCTGCGTGAGGCTCGCGGGGTTGACGTTGATGAAGGGCGACGTGACAGAGATGCCGTTGCCCGCGACCTGATCAACGCCTTCGCCGCCGACGAAGATTGTGTAAGTGTTACCGGCAGAGAGAGGCACGGCGATGGAAGAGATGCTGCCGGACGTTCCAAGAAGTTTCGGATTGAGAAAAGGTGCGCCGCTTGTGTTGACGATGCTGTTGAGAGGCGTCGTTATGTCAGCCAGGACGTTGAGACTCGCAGAGAGTTCGACGGTGCGAAACGGAACTTGTTGCGCGCCTAGATTGCCGTAAGGCCCGCTCGTCGTGCCAATCTCACCCGCTTGCACAGGTCCGTTCAAATATTCCGCGATGACGCGATACTGCGCGGGCGGCAGGCTCTTGAGTCGAAACGTGCCGTCGGCAAGCGTCACGTTGCCGGAGATGACGCGGCCCGTCGCAGCATTCTCTGCCCAGATGTGCGCGCCATGCAAAGGAGTCGCTGGTCCACCGTTTGAAGCGACCAGAAATTTTCCTTCAATCGTGCCCGTGCCGGAGAGCGGGCCGTAGATTGAGCGCACGCCCGCCTTGTCATCTTCAGAGAGCGTGCGCGCTGTGATGGCGGGCACGTTGTAGAGTCCGTTTGTGCCAAGACGCGGCTGCATGGTTGCGGAGAGCACGCCCGAATGGTCCAGACCGAGCAGGTGTCCTATCTCGTGCGTGAAAGCGGATTCGAGATCGTAAGTCCCCGTAGTACCGTCCGTAGAGAATTGGTAGCTTGGATTGAGCGTGATGTCCGCTTCGCTGATTGCGCCGCTCGCGGGATTGTACGTGACGCGCGTAAATCCTGCGCGGTTGTTGTTAAAGAGCGCGGCGTTCTCAGGCGTGTTGGCGACGGTAATCAAGCTAACATTGTCTGTAGCGACGGATTGAGCGTTGGAAGAAGTTACGTTGAACTGAATGTTTGATGCTTGAGACCAATGCGCCAAAGCTCTCTGCGCTGCGCCAACTACGTCGCTGCCCGCTTTGATGTTGGACGGCGGCGAGTTCAAGGAAGTGGAAAGCGCAATGGTAATCTGCGCGCCCGGCCACTTCAGTTGAATCGAGGCCGTCGCATCTGTGAACTGAAGCGTGTAGGCGCGCGCAGGGATGACCCAGCCGAGTATGATGGCTAAAAGAAGGGCGTAAGATACCGAACGGCGCATAAAACTTTCCGACTGGCTCTGCTGGGAAAAAGCGTGGAATCTCTTGGGGAGGAGCGACCACCTGCGGCGTTTATGGTAGCACGCACCACCCCGAACTCGAAATTATTTTGCGGCCAAAGGCGCGCGCGGCACGTCTTAGATGCAGGCAGAGCGGCGCGCGCCTGCCCTGTCTTGCCCTTTTTTACCCGTTTGGAAGGCTTTTGTACAACCTCGTTGACAAACGAGAGTCGCGCGGGCTAAACTGTTTTTGCGTTGTGAGGGCCGAAGCCCCGCCCCTTATTTTGCGACGAGAGCAACCTTCCTCTCACTATGATTCCAGGTTAAAACGCGCGTCTCGTATCAAAAAGTATTGTTGAGGAGTATTGTGATGCTGAAGTTTATTTTTACCGTTCTCACCATTGCGCTCGTCGCCGCGAGCGCGTTGGGGCAAGCGCCTACGCTCAGAATCGTGACGGACGACCCGACTCTTCCTTCCGATCTCTTTTACGGAAACATCAAGGTCAAGCCTCTGCGCCTGCGTCCGGGCACGAACAGCGTAATCACGATTGACGATTCGGATTTCTTCGTCAGCCAGCACTACGTTGACTTCCTGAACCGCTTCGCGGATCAGGGCGGCATGGACTACTGGACGGCGCAGCTTACCAACTGCGGCTCAAACGCCGCCTGCCTTCTCGATCATCGCATCAACGTCAGCGCGGCCTTCTTTATCGAACTCGAATTCCAGCAGACAGGCTCCTACGTTTATCGCTTTTACAAAGGCTCTCTGGGTCGCCAGCCCGCCTACAACGAGTTTACGCCAGACCGCCGTCAGGTCGTCGGAGGCGCAAACCTCGAAGCGAGCAAGGCCGCCTTTGCCGAAAGCTGGACGCAGCGCGCGGAGTTTCAGTCAAGATACGGGAGCTTGAGTAACAACGCTTTCGTTGACGCGTTGATTGCTACGGTCAAGCAAGCGGACGGCGTTGATCTCTCTTCGATGAGCGCGAGCCTTAAAGCGCAACTGGGCGGCGGCGCGTCGCGCGGGCAGATTACGCGTCAGGTGATTGACGCGCAGGCGTTCGCCAACGCCGAGTACAATCCATCCTTCGTCAGGATGCAATACTTCGGCTATCTCAAGCGCGACCCCGATGCTGGCGGCGAAGCCTTCTGGCTCAACGTCCTGAACAATGCCGAACCAAACAATTTCAGAGGCATGGTCTGCTCCTTCATCACTTCCAGAGAATATCAGGAGCGTTTCGGCTCAAGCGTCACGCACACCAACGCCGACTGCGCCAACGTGCATTAAAGCAAGAGAACATCGAACAGCTATTGAGAGGCTGGCTTCGCAAGAGGCCAGCCTCCTCTTTTTTCGCGTCGAGCGGGGGCAAGCCGCCCTTCCTGACCTGTGAGATTCTTAGAGTTGAATGATTCAACTCAGGTTGAGAGTCTCTTTGAGGTGAAAGATTCAACTTAACCTTGCGCAGTCAGGAAGGGCGGCTTGCCCCCGCCTGCTGTTTTGTCTTCAACTAACTCGCGGCCTCATCTCTTTCCAACGCTTCTTTATAAACACCCAACGTCTCGCGCGCCGCACGCTCCCATGAAAACTCTGCCGCCCGTTTCAATCCTGCTGAAGAGAGTTTCTGGCGCTCGCTCTCATCCTCACACAGACGCACGATGTTCTCCGCTAACTCTTCAACGCTTGCGGGAGCAAAGCAGCGCGCGGCTGTGCCGAGCACTTCTGTGTGAGCAGCGATGCGACTCGCCACGACAGGTGCGCCACAAGCCATCGCTTCAAGCGGCGGCAGGCCGAAGCCTTCGTACAGTGAAGGATAGATAAAGGCGCGGCAGGACGCATAAAGATCGCGCAACTCTTCATCAGTGACGTAGCCCGTAAAGAGCAGACGCTCACGCGAGATTAAAGAATCCGTCACACCCAACAACTCGTCGCTCAGCCATCCCTTCTGTCCGGCAATGACGAGTTGCGTGCGAAGAGAGGTCTGAGACAGAACGCGTATAAAAGCGTTCACGAGCGTGCCTAGATTTTTTCGCGGCTCAATGGTTCCGACAAAAAGCAGAAACTCGTCTTCAACGCCAAGCCTCTTGCGTGTCTCTAAAGTCTTCTCTGCCGCCACCGGCTGAAACACTTTGCGCGGAGCTTCCGCCACCGCCACAACCTTTTCAGCAGCGACGCCTAGATGTTCGCAGACTTCGCGGCGCACGCTCTCTGTCGGCGTCACGATCATCGTCGCGGCCTTTGCCATCAGAGGCAATCTTAAGCGCGCGCGACGCACACGACGCTTCTCATGTGTCTCCGGGTATAAAAGCAAAGAGAGATCGTGAATCGTCAACACGGTAGGACATTTGTTCAGCAAAGGCACTTCGTAATTCGTGCCATGAAAAAGCGTGAACGGGCGTCGCTTCAGATAACGCGCCAGCCCTATGGTCCACCAATGGCGCGTCAGCGCATTGACCTCCGCTTCTACTAAACGAAGATTCTGCGGAAGCCCCGCTTTATCTTCCTCACTCAATGACGGATGAAAGCTTCGCGGCGAGACTATCTCAAACTCAAACGCAGGCGCGCACACCGCCAGAGCGCGCGCAAGCTCCAAAGTGTAATGGCCCACACCCGTGCGCGGCTCGTTTAGCGGAATTCCGTCAAGACCAATTAACATGAAGATTTGTCCGTTGTCCGTAGTCCGTTGTCCGTTGTCCGTGTTTGCCAAGCTGATGACTAAACCTGGAGCATTCAAGATTCCCGACACTCAAAAACAACGGACTACGGACTACGGACAACGGACAGCTTTAAAATCTCTGTGGCGATGTGGCGGAGTGTGGCATCGTCCGGTTTTGCTGTGTGCCATGCGCCGAGCAGCGCGCCTGCGCGTCGGGCCAATTTGTTTGCCGCAGAGTGCGTGCGAAAGCTCTGCGCGTTGTGAACAACGTCTATAAGAGTTTGCGCGTAATTTTCCGGCGCGTGCTCTTCTTCTAAAATCCGGCGGCCACGCAAGCCCATCTGCATGAAATGCTGCGGGTCGTTCAGAAACTCTCGCAAGCACTTCTGAATGTCTTCAACCTCATGCTCTGACCGCACGAACGAGACTGCATTGGCAGGCAGCGTCGCGTACCAGCCGACCTGCGAGACGAGGCTCGGCAGCGCGTGCGACCAGATACGCAGTTGGCTGCCCGACGCTTCGCCCATCGTCGGGTAACGCAGGTTGATTGCCAGATGCGAACGAGAGAGTGCCGTCTCCAACTCTTCCTCCGGCACGAAGCCATGCACCTGCACCAGACGCTTGAGGCCCAGCGCGCGAATTGGTCCACGCAGGCTTTTGTTATCCAGAAGCTGCCCGTAAATGTCTAAACGAAACTTCTCTCTTTCAGGAAACTCCGCGAGCGCCTTTAACACAGCATCTAGCCTGCGGTTGCGCCCCAGATAGCCGAAGATGATTAAACGAAACGGAGGCTCAATAGCACGCTTCTCATCATCAACTAATCGCGGCTCTACTTTTTCTCTACCTCTCGTTTCAAACGGCAACGGCGCATAAACCATTGGGCAGTTGCTCTCATCTTTCAACTCTTCAAACGCGGCGCGCGTGTGAACGACGCAACCCAGCGCGCCGCGCAGGGCCAACTGCGTGAGCGGGTAACGCTCGGTCATCTCATCAATGTTGCGTGCATCACTGCGGAAACATTCTTCGCCGTCGCGCCTGCCCTCTTCGCCGTAATAAGACTGCATCTCTTGCAGATAACCGCGAAGGTCTCGCCACTCGACACGATAGAGGCCGTCAAAGAAATGGTGCAGGCGAAAGTCGTGCAGGACGACGATGCCGGGGCTTTTGCGCGCAACCTGCCAGATAGAGCCGTGAAAGAGCGGGTTGTTGCCGATCTGGTAGATGTTCACGTCGGCGCGATTGAGTTCGGCCCAATCAACGCGCTCAGGCGTGTAGCGTCTCACCTGCGCAAACTCTTCGATGGAACTGTCCCAATCTTCTCTGTCCGTCCACAGCACAACCTCCGCACGCTTGGAGAGCGCAGGCAGCACGCGCTTCGTGTAGTGCGCGATGTCCGTGCTGGCGGGCAGCAGTGGAGAGAACCAATTGAGTTTCATCATTAAATTGAATGGAGACGGAGCGAGAAGGTTCACGCAAAGGCGCAAAGGCGCGAAGAAAAACGCGCAAGAAGATTAAGCATTCAACCTCTTAGCGTTCTTCTTTGCGTCTTTGCGCGAACCTTTTTGTCGCCCATGCTCTCAATCTCTTTTCTTAACTCAATAGCTTGCGAACCACGTTGGACCAAGAAATTCCCGCAGCGTCGTAGAATGCGCGGCCTGCTTTGCCCCAATGCTTCGACTGCTCACGATTCTTCCAGAGTTCATCCATTGCCGCAGCGAGGCTCGCCGACTTCGGCTCTGCAATCAATCCGGTCTCACGCTCGCGCACAAACTCAAGCGGCCCGCCCGAATCTGTACACGTAATCAGAGGCTTTGCGGCAAGCATCGCTTCGAGCGTCACGTAACCGTAGTCTTCATCAACGGGCGGATAGACGACGCCGAGCGCGTGCGCGTAAAGGTTGCGCTTCTCTTCTTCGCTCACCTGCCCCAGCCATTCGACGCGCCCACTCACGCGAAGCCGTCGCGCAAGCGATTTCAGCTCCGCATCATAATGCGGATTATCTGCGGAGCCAGCAAAGCGCACTCTCACAGGCTCGCTGGTTTCGGCGAGAGCTTCCAACACCAGAGCCTGACGCTTCGGCAGACACAAGCGGCTCGGAAAGAAAAGATAATCTTCGGCTACGGCTGAGAAAAATTCTGCGGCGTGCGGCGGCGGATGATAAAGCGATGCGGAATCTATCCCGCAAAAACTTTTGAGACGCCGCGCAACATTTCCCGAATTGGCAAAGACCGCGCGCGCTTCCGGTATCAATTTCCTGTCAGCCTCGCGTATCGCGTCGCGCACCTCCGCGCCGTTTGGCGAATAGATAAGGTCGCCGAGCGGGTGGTCCCATAGATCATAAGCCGTGCGAAACTGGTGAAGTATCCAGAGAACTTTGCGCGGGTGCGGAATCAGGTAAGCGGGAAATTTTAAGCCGATGAGAAGATCAACGGGCGTGCCCGCGACTTCCGTTAAATCCAGCAGGCGACAGGCCAGCATGTGGTCCAGAATTTTTTCCGGCGGATACCACTTGAAAGGGATAGCAACAATCTCAGCCTCGTGCCCCTCGGCGCGCAACGCATCACGCAAACCTTCCGCGTGCGCCTCCGCCCCTCCGCGTATGAACGGCACATGAGTCGTGGCAATCAGAATTCTCATCGGTCAGTAGTCAGTAGTCAGTAGTCAGTAGTTTGATATGCGTTCAAGGTTGAATGATAAAAATTTACATACATGGTCTCTCAACCTCTTCATGCTGGCTACTGGCTACTGGCTACTGTTTTACGTCTTCCACCCAATGACGGCGTAATCCATCGGGCCGTAGAAATACTGGTTGAAGCGTTTGACGAGATCGCTGTCGCCTGTGACAGGCTCTGCGTCGGATGGATTGAGATTGATGATGCGTGCGCGCGCGAAGCCGCGTGATTCGACGAGGAACTGCATGATCGGACTCGGCAGAGGGTTGCGGTGCGTCGGGTCGAAATAGAAGTTGCAACTGCCGACCAGCACGTTCTGCGGATTTGGCGTCTCGAAGAGAACTAAGCCGCCGCGCTTGACGACGCGCATCGTCTCGTCAAGCATTTTGATGAGCACGTCAACAGGCAGATGCTCTATGATGTGAAAGCCCGTCACCGCGCCGACGCTCTCATCCGGCAACTCGCGCAAATATTCCAACACGTCTCGCTCAACGACATCGAGGCCGCGCGCGCGACATGTTTCGGCAAGCACGCGATTGAGGTCAACGCCACGAGCGCGCAAGCCTTCATCTTTCAAAAGCTCTAACCACTCGCCGCGCCCTGAGCCGACATCAAGCACAGACATCTCGGCGGTCCCGATGCCGCCATCTCTCAAGATCGGCAGATAGATTCTCAAGCGTTCTTTGATTTCAAGGCGCGTGCCGCGAAACTGATCTTCAAAAGAGACGTAGAAAGCATCGAGCGCGTGCTGCTCTTCATCTGCGAATTGCTGCAACTGCTCTGTGTCCAGGGGCGCGGGTGGAAGACGTTTGCGGGCCTCTTCCAGCAGGCGCGTGACGCGCTCGCCGTGCAGCGTCAATTCTGAACGAAGCTGCTGCTGCCGCTCAAAATTGCGCTCAATGTCTGCGCGAGTCTTCTGCACAAGCGTGATGTAGTCTTCCCGCCGACGCGCGCTCTCTTCATCAAGACGCGCCGTGACATCATCAACCTGCGCGCGCCAGCTCGCGCCCTCTTCATCAAGACGCGTCTCAAGATGACGCCGTAGCTCTGCAATGTTTGTTTCCAGATGATGCTGTAACTCAAGCAGATGTCGCGAGAGATTTTCCTGAAGCGACTTCTGTTGGTCCATTAAATCGCTCAAGGCTTGAGTCTGTTGGTCCATTAAATCTCTCAAGGCTTGCGATTGCCGCGCGAGGATGCCGTTGACTTCCTTTGTGTGAGCGGAGAGATGCGCGCCCAATTTGTTTGTGTAATCTGCAAGCTGTTCGTGCTGGGCCAGAGTGTGCGCTTCAAACTGCTGAGCGTGGCGAATCGCGTTCGGCAGCCGCGCGACGCCGATGAAGAGATTGAGCAGGTAGCCGAGGACCGGAACGCGATAAGCCTGCCTGACGGCTGCGGGAAAGAAGAGACCTTTGACTTGAACTTTTTTAGCGCGTCCTTCGGAAGAGAAGCGCAGGCGCGCGAGAATATCTATCTTGTTGAGTCGGCCTGAGTGCAAGCCTTCAAGAAAAGCCCTGTAGCCGGTCGCGTCCGGCCCGCGTTTTAAGATCGCGCGGTAAGCGTTCTGGATAAAGTTTCTGTCATGGTAGAGCAGAAGGTCTCTGACATGATAGGAATCGTCTGCGCGCGCCTCAAACGACGGCTGCAAAGCGAGCGGCGCAAGCTCAAAGATTTCCGTAGGCTGCCCGTTCAGATGTGTTGAAGACGAATTCATCGAACGAGCGGAGCCATCAGAAGCAATCATCTCATCCGTAGCCGTCAATGCGCGCGCGCCGCCGCCCTGAAGCCCTTCGCGCATCTGCGCCACAAGGCTTTCGACGTTGAACTGCGGCTCTTTTGTTAAAGACATGCTAACTCAAGGCAAAAGGAAAAAGGTAAAAGGCAAAAGTGAGGCGGAAACCAGATTTAATTAAGAAGCTGGCTTCCCCTCACTTTTTCCTTTTTACTTTTGCCTTCTACCTTCTTCAGTTTGCCTTCTTCAGTTGATGTGTGTCTTCGGCGCAGTGGCGACCGGGCGACTGCCTATGCCGTTGATAGTGACGATGACAGACACTTCGCCTGCGGCTGCCAGCTCCGGCGGCAGCTTAACATCTATCTGGTCCATGCCCGGCGTGTCTGTCGGTCGCACGTCAATGATGTTATCGCCCGTGACATTCGTCGCGGTCGTTCCATCCGACCTGATGAAAGAGACTGTAATCTGAGTTCTCGTCGCGTTGCGCGCGCCTGTCAGGATGATTCGCAGCACAGTAGGCACAGTTGCGCCCGAACTGTCAGTGGACGTGATGTTGAAAGGCTCTCCGGTCTGCGCGAGCGGATTCGTCACGTTGAGGACGGTGGCGCGTCCTCCGGGGCCGTTCGCGGTGGTAAAGATGTCCGGCTGCGTTGCGACAATGGTGAGCGTGCTGCGCACGACGGCTCCGTTGTTGCTAATGACAATCGGATACGAGCTTGCGGCGAGTCCGACCGGAACGACAAAGTTGATCTGTCCGGGCGAGACGTAGTAGAGACCTGCGGCTGCGCCGCCGATTGCGACAGAGACGCCGTTAAGCTCAATAGGGAGCGGCGGGCGTCGCGCGCTCTCAGATGCGCTGCCAGCATTGACAGGCGAAGGCGCGAGCGTGGCCGTCGCAGATGTGGTGATGGAGAGTTCGCCCGGCGCGAGTCCGGGCACGGGCGTTGGCGTCGGCGTTGGCGTCGGGCTGGGCGTCGGCGTCGGACTCGGTGTTGGTCCAGCAACAGGAATCAGACTCGCCCCTGTGAAATATGAGAGCGCGTTGGCGGAAGCCTGCGTCTCGCTCGTGATCGCGGGATTGAGTAGATAGAAGACTTCCGTCGTCAGGTCAGGGTTGCCGCCGCCGAGTTCTGTGCGCCCTGTGCTGAAAGCTATGCGCCGGAGCGTGTTGCTTGGAAATGGCTGAATTGAAGACGCACCAGCGTTGGCAGGCGTGTTCGTCAGAACCGTGAAGACGTTTGGTGTGGCGACCGGCACGGCATAGACCTGCGGCACATTGAACGGATTCAAGCCGCTTGAAGTTGCCAGCGTTCCGTCAGAGTTGAAGCTCAGGTCCGAGACGAAGATGAGCGTGCTGCTGTCACCTGTGAAGGTCGGCAGGCGCAAGACTTCAAAGTTTGCGACGGGCGAGCGCTCGACAAACTTCGTGACGGTGTCAGCCGTCCGGTTGAAGACGAATGTTGCCGCCGAGCCGTTAATCTTCGCGCCATCGCTCTTCGGATTTTCCGCAGTTGATTCAAAAGCCACAAAATTTCCGTTGCGGCTCATGCGCTTGCCGGGGCTGAAGATGTTCACGGGAGCGCTCGTGTTGGTGGTCTTCGTGTCCGTTATCTGCCGCAAGCCTGAGACAGCGCCGTTGGTCGTGTTGAAACTGGCGACAAAGATTTCAGAATTAGCGTCCGCATTGGTGCTCGTCACAGTCGAGTTGGACGTGTTGGAGGTGAAAGCAAGAAACGAGCCGTCCCCTGAAAGCGATGGGTTAGAGCTAAAGGTGAAAGTTCCCGATGTGTCTGCTACCTGCGTGTACGATACCGTCAGGTTTCCGCTGTCAATAGCCAGACGCGCGGCGAAGATGTCAGGATTGCCGTCAGAGTTTCCGCCCGTCAGGTTGCGCGTCGAAGTGAAAGCGATGACAGAGCCGTTGTCGTTGACGGCGACCTCACGATTGTCGAAGGCGACGAAAGGAGAAGTGTTTGCCGTGCCCGGAAACGGCAGGCGGCTCGCCGTAGTGTCTGTCACTCGATAGATGTTGCCACCGGACAAATCCACAGGCGAAATGTCTGCGCCGCTCGTCAAATCAGCATCGGCGTATTGCGGAATCTCGTAGATGAAGATTTCTTGATTGCCGTCGGCTTGCAGCAAGGTGCGATTTGCGTCCGTAGTGCCGTCGAAACTTTTGGGAGTCGGCGCGTTTGAAATGAAGATGATGTAGCGGCCATCATTTGTGATAACGGGCTGGTTGTTACTAACTTCGACCGCAACAGCGCAGTCTTGAACAGGCGTCGGACTAGGGCTTGGACTCGGAGTCGGAGTCGGCGATGGGGTTGGACATGCGCTTGTTGTCAGGAGCGCGCTCCTGGTGTGCGTAATCTGGTAGATGCGGCGCTGCGCATAATCGTAGAGAAAGATTTCGCGGTTGCCATCCGCATTGTCAGGGTTCTCGGTCGCAATATTGGCTCTCGATTCGATGACGACGAAACGCCCGTTGCCGCTCATGTCGCTGGCAAAGGAATCGCCCGTAGAGTTTGTGATCTGCGCGACAAAGGGATTGGGTGTCGGCGTCGGCGTCGGCGTAGGTGTGGGCGTCTGGGCCTGAACACAGTTGAGCGCGCCAAGCACAAAGAAAAAGGCGATGGCGGCGCACGACGAACGAAAAGCTTGCTTCACAGGAAAGCCTCCGAATAAAGACACGGATACAAAAGATTAAATGCCCAAGGGAGCTTTGAGCAGCATGTACTGCCGTAGGTGAAAGATTAGTACGTCTCGCCCACCTATGCGGTTAAAGACCGTTATTCTAAGCGCAAGGGAATAAAAAGGCAAAAGGTAAAAGGCAAAAGGAAAAAGTGTGGGGAAGCCAATTTTAATTAAAAAGTGGTTTCCGCCTCACTTTTTCCTTTTTACTTTTGCCTTTTGCCTTGAATTCACTGGCAATCCTGATTGCTGCGCGTGACGCCTGCGCCAAAACGCAGTTGATACTCGGCAGAGGTGATAAAGGAACAGACCATCCCTCTGAAATTACCCGGCTCTTTGTTGTTCAAGACATTGAGCCAGAAATCATAGCCGCCCTGATCGTAATCGCGGCGCAGATAGCCGTAGTACTGCATCATCACAAAAGACGGATTGTATTCGCGGTCTTTGAACGCCTCTATCTCAATCACTTCGCGCAGAACCTGAGCGCGCGTCTTGCCCGCCGTCATGGCGGCAATGTGATTAGCTCGCTCCACAGTGTAGGGCGCAAGGCCCGCCGTATCGTAGAGCCTGTTGACGAAATCCGCGTTCGTCATCGTTGACGGATACATGGTTTGGAAGGCTGAACTCTGCACAAAGTTGTCTGCGAGAGCCTGCTTGTCAGACTCAAGCGTTGGGCCAGCGTGCAGCGTCGCGCGGTCAGGCATGAACTCTGCAAACTTGGGCTGCTTGCCTAAAGAAGCCTTGTAGAGGCGATAGACGAAAGAGCCTGTCTCTTGAAATTCAAGCTCGATGAAGTATGCCGCGCTCACATCAATGCGCTTGTTGTGGATGCAGGCTGAATCAATGCCGCATTGCGTGATTTGATAGGACCAGTAATCCAGCCCTCCCTGATCCGGCGCGCGGTTCAGGAAATCAAGATAATGCTGCGTGACGAAGTTGCGCGCATCGTCAATCTGGTTGGGCGCAGGCGCGGGTCCGGGCGACTGCGTGACTGTGACGGTCTGGCCTCCGACGGTAAGTGTGCCGACGCGCTGGATAGGAGCCGGGTTTGCCGCAACGGAGAAAGTGAATTTGCCGCTGCCCGGTCCATCCTGCCCTGAGCTGAAGACGGAAATCCACGGCGCGTTGTTGGAAACAGACCAGCCGCAAGCGCCTGTCGAGTTCACGTTCACAGTTGCGCCGCCGCCACTGGACGAGAAAGACTGCCTGGTGGAAGAGAGCGTGTAGCCGCAGATACTCATAGTAATGTTAGTAGAGTGGCTCTGCGAGCCGCTCCCGTTGACGCTCATCTGGTAGTTGCCTGCGGGTGCGCCGCTTCCAACAAAAATAGTGAGAGTAGATGTGCCGCCCGAAGTCACGGACGTGGGATTGAAAGTTGCCGCCGCGCCGGAGGGCATACCGCTCAGGCTGAGGTTGACGTTTTGCGCGTTGCCGCTCGTCGTCGCCGTCCTGATGGTGTAAGTGGCTGTCCCGCCCGGACTCACATTCTGCGTCGCGGAGTCTGTCGTCACAGAGAAATCGTCAGAGGAGACGCCGCTCATCTCGTATGCGCCGCGCCCGTAAGTCGCAATCTGAATCTGCCCGTTCGCGTTGGCCGTAAAGGCCGTCACGATAACTGGCGGAAGGCCGTCGTTGAACGAACTCCAACTCGTGCCGCCTGTGGTCGAGCGAAAGACGCCGATGTCCGTGCCAAGATAAACGATGCTCGCGTTGTTCTGGTCAATGAAGACCGCGTTGACAGGAATGTTCGGAAGATTGCCGCTCACGTCTGTCCAGCTTGCGCCCGTGTTCGTCGTCTTAAAGATGTGGCCCGATGCGAAACCTGAAAAGGCTATGTAAGCAATCGAAGGATTGCCGGCATCTACCTTGAGGTCTGAGATCGAACGGTTAGGCAGACCCGCCGTGATGTCTGTCCAGTTTACGCCGCCATCTGTAGAGACCATCGCCCGACCCTGAAAAGAGCCGGTATAGATATAGTTGTTGTTAGAGCGACCGACGCCGATAGCGTTCAAAACATCCGACCCGCCCTTGGTTAAATCAGTCGTGCCGCCGGGGGCAGTCCACGCAGACATATTCAAGCTCGGGTTGGTGTTGACGAACAGCCGGTAAGTGCCGAAATAGAGCTTGGAGTTGACGCCGTTGCCTACGAGCGGCGGGTAGAAACCGATGCGCGCGTAGCCTATAGTCGGCTCGCCAAACGTCTCATTGCTGGTCCCGCCTAAATAAGTACTGCCGTTATTCGCCCAACTACTGGCAAGGCCGTAATAGACAGTCGTGACAACGTTGCCCGGATTAACCGGATCAATCACAGTGTTGCCGCCGTCGCCGCCAGCAAAATCCTGCCACTGATTAGGGTCTGCCACCGTGCGTCTTTGTGTGCCGTTGTCCTGCGTCCCGCCATAAGAGATGAGCGGATTCGTGGGATGGCGCGCGAGGCTGGTGAACTGCGTCAGCGAGAGCGTGTCGTTGAGCGACTGAAAAGTGCTGCCGCCGTTCGTAGTTTTGTAGATACCGCCATCGTTGCCGATGTAGATCGTATTTGAGTTGCCGGGATAAAAGGCGAGCGAGTGTTGGTCAGGGTGCGCGTTAGCGCTACGCGGCTGGAAGCTATTGCCGGAATAGTTATGAGTAAGATTGGTCCACGTATTGCCGCCGTTCGTGCTCTTAAAAACGTCGCGCGCCCCGATATACACCGTGTCGGCGTTTGTCGGGTCAGCGTAGATATAGCAGTTATACCAGAACTGTCCCTTGTCCAGAGATGTCGTGCTCTTCTCTGTCCAACTCGCGCCGCCGTTTGTGCTGACTGCCACGTTGGTGCTGACCCCGTTTCCGCTATAGACATAAATTCTTTGCGAGTCGGCGGGTGACACTGCGACTTTGATATTATCAACTCCGCCTGCGGGCGCAGAATAAATCTGATTCCAGGTGATGCCGCTATCAGTAGATTTATGGAGTCCGCCGCCGGTTTGAATCGAGCCATTAACAACCAGATTGTCCATCCCTATATAAAGCGTCTGGCGATTTGCGGGGTTGATAACCACATCATACGAATCCCCGTAGAGCGTTCTAGTCCAATTGACGCCGCCGTTCGTTGAAACGTAAAAGCCGCCGATGTAGTTTCCGCCGGTCGTATTATTCACGTAACCGTAGAGCGAGAGGTAAACGCGGTTGGAGTCGTTCGGATCAACCTCGACCTTGTTGGTAGCAAGAGGGAAAAGCGGAAGGCCGGACACGTCAACGCGCGTCCATGTCTGCCCGCCGTCTGTTGACCGAAGGAAGCCTGTGCCCATGTAGCGGCCCGTCTGCGCGTCTCCCATTCCGGCATAGACAATCGAAGGATTGCTCTTCGAGAAAGCGATTGAGCCGACAGCCAGATCAACCTGATTGTCGCTGACAGGCGTGAAGTTTGCGCCGCCGTCAGTCGAACGCCAGATGCCTCCGGTCGAAGCTCCGACGAGAATCAGGTTCGGGTCTGCGGGCGAGATAGCGATAGTGTTGATGCGGCCACTATTCATTCCATAATTCGAGAAGAACAAAGAGACAGTCGCCTTCGGGCCGATGGGCTGCCACAGGCTTTGCGCCGATTCGAGACCGTCTCGGCCCTTCTCTTTGCCGGGCCGACTCTCCCAAGCCTTGCGCCGCGCATCAACCGGAATGGAATCGAAAGGATAAGTGCGCTGGAACATGAACCAGTTGAGACGACCCTTAACATCTTCGTCTCCATCGCCGTCAGCCATCATTTCAAGCTCTTCTCTCTCACGGCGATCAGGCTCACGACGAGCCTTATTGCTCGCCACGTTTTTCGCACGACGCGGCGCGCTCTTACGATTGCGACGTTGTTGCGAAGACGCCTTCCGACCTTCAGGCGAAGACCTGGCTTCAGCTTTGATGCAGACTCCGCCGCCGATTAGCAACAGCAGGGAGAACAGAAGTGAGAGTGTGCGCGAAGGCGTGAGCTTGCCGGGGGACGGCGGAGGAACAATTGCATTCATCAGAAATCTACCTCAGAAAAAAATTTGAGGGGGGAATAAAAGCAAGGATGAAGGATGAAGGCGGAAGGATGAAAGCGTGATGATTCAAGCTGAATAGCTCTTCTTTCATCCTTCATCCTTCCGCCTTCATCCTTGCTTTTCATTGTTGACAGTATTGGTTTGTGTAGTTGATAGCGGAGCCGAAGCGAAGTTGATACTCGGCAGAGGTGATAAACGAGCAGACCATCCCTCTGTAGTTGTTCGGCTCGGCATTGTTCAGCACGTTCAGCCAGAAATCATATCCACCCTGATCGTAATCACGTTTGAGATAACCGAAATACTGCATCATCACAAAGGCAGGGTTGTACTCTCTCTGCTTAAACGCTCCTATCTCAATCACATCTCGCAGAACTTGTGCGCGAGTCTTGCCTCCATTCATGGCAGTGATCTGCTGCTGGCGCTCCGTTGTGAAAGGCACAAGACCTGCTGTGTTGAAGAGAGTGTTGACGAAATCCGTGTTTGACATCGTGTCTGGATAGAGAGCTTTGAAGTTGGCTCGCTGGACCCAGTTGTCTGCAAAGGCTTGCTTGCCTGCTTCCAGATCGGCTCCTCCGACAACGAGCGCGCGGTCGGGCGTGAACTCGCCATAGGAGGGCTGACGGCCCAGAGAACCGCGATAGAAGCGATAGACGTAGTAGCCCGTGTCCTGAAACTCAAGCTCAATGAAGAAGGCTGCGCTGACGCTGATGCGATGCTCAAGGATACAATGCACGTCGCCCGGCACGCAGTTTTGCGAAATCTGAGCGGTCCAGTAATCCAGCCCGCCCTGATCCGGCTGGCGATTAAGGAAGTCAAGATAGTGCTGCGTGACAAAGAACTGCGAATTGTCAATCTGGTTGACTGTCGGCAGCAGCGTGAAGGTCGCAGACTGCGCGTTAGTCAGGCTCTTCTCTATAAACTCTGAAGTGAGCGCGTCAATGACGTATGCGTCAGGGTCGCCGCCTGAGATGCCGACCACCGGGAGCAGTTGTTGATTGCCCGCGCCGTAGCGTGTGCGAATCGTTCCGTCGCTGCTCAACTCGATCTCGAAATTAATCGGGTTCTCGTAGAAGAAATCCACGCCCTGCCAACGAAAGATGATGTGGTTGGCATCCGGGATGACGACGTAAACGTCATCTCCGGCACGCAGGTCCGTGCGCAGGTCGTCCCACATCCCTGCGATCATCTTGAAATGACTGAGCTGCTGAATTGAACTCGGCACATCGTCGGCATCGCCGTTGGTGCGTTTGGGCGGCGCAGAGAAATAGAGGTTGCCGTTCGTGGAGATCGTCACAGTGTTATAGCTCTGCCCGAAGAAGGGGAAGGCAAACGGCAGTTGATAATTCTCTTTGTAGCGATCATCTGCGTTGAGGTTGAGCGGCGTACCGCTAAACGAGATTGTTTGGGGAGCGTTGACGCTTGTCCGGTACGGGTCACCGACGCTTGAGCTGACGGCGTAAGCGACGGTGGCAGGTGCGCCTTCGTTGCCCGCATTATCAAACTCGCGCAAGCTTATAGTTCCTGTGGTGTGCCTGTAAGGGACGTTCAAAGTGATGGTCTGCTGCGTGCCGGACGCGGCGGGTTTCATCTTTGCAAGCTGAGTCTTCTTGTTCCCTTCCGTCAGGTCAAGGTTATAGAGGGAAGCGTTTCCGGAAGACCCATCGTCGCCGGAAGCTGTCCACGCGAGCGTGATGGTTCGCCCGTTCTGCGCAGTGATACGGAAGTTGCTGACCGTTCCGGGGGCCGTCGTATCGGTCGCGGCTTGCAGAGAGTTGAAGACGTTCAAACGCGCGCCGGTGAAGGTCTTGTTAGTTAATGAAGCGAGCGGGTCGCCGTTGTAGACGAGGAGGCTGCGGAGTCTCTGCACGGAGATGTCGGGATAGGCTGCGCACAGCAGCGCGGCTGCGCCCGTGACCTGCGGCGTCGCCATCGAAGTTCCACTGTTTAAGGAGTAGGTGTTGACCGGAGTCGTGCTTAAAATGTCTCGTCCGGGTGCGGCGATATGAACGGAGTTCGCGCCGTAGTGGGAAAAGAAAGCAAGACCATCGTTGCGGTCAGTGGCCGCCACGGAAATTACGTTCGGCAGATCGTAGCTCGAAGGGTAGTGCGGGTCAGTGTCGTTATCAATCAGGCCGTCGTCCGTGTTGCCTGCCGCCGCGACAAAGAGAATGCCCGCGTCGTTGAGCGCGCTGATCGCGTCATACGTGGCCTGCGAAAAAGGCGAGCCGCCGTAACTGTTATTGAGCACACGCAGGTTTGCGCCCTTCGTATGGCCGGAGCTTTCCCACATCTGGCGCATCTGCCTCGCGTAATAGAAAGCTATAATCTCGTCGTCAATCGAACCCAATCCGTTTGAGCCGATAAACTTGAGCGACATGATCTTCACGTTCCAGTTTATTCCAGCGACACCCTTGCCATTGTTGCCGACCGCGCCGATAGTTCCGGCGACGTGCGTCGCGTGCGCATCAACTACAAAAGCAGGATTGACACCCGGGCCAATCACACTCGGCCCGTCGTAAACGGTCTTGTCGTCGTTAGCGAAATCCCACCCGTTGACATCATCAATGAAACCGTTGCCGTCATCGTCAACGCCGTTGTTGGCAACTTCGCCCGGATTGGTCCAGATATTGGCCTGAAGGTCTTCATGCGTGATGTAGATGCCTTCATCTATCACGCCGACCACGACGCTTGAGCTGCCCGTCGTGGTGTTCCATGCCTGCTCCGCATCAATGTCTGCGCCCGCGAGACCGCCGGACTGTCCTGTGTTCCTGAGCGCCCAAAGGTCCGTGTATCTTGTATCGTTTGGCGTGGCATCGGTGTGGACCAGATAGACAGGCTCTGCGTAGAGCACGTCGGCGCGCTCTTTGAGCGCGGCAATCGCGGCGTCGGTCTGCTCTGGAGAGACGCGCACGCGGCGCAGGCCCGTCACCAGATCAGAACCCTCGAAGCGTTCGATTGAGAGAGGAATCTGGCCGACGGCCTCGCTCTGTAGGGCAGTCATGCGCTCTCCCTTTTTCGCCGTTGCCTCGCTGCGATAGCGAACGAGAATTTTGCCGGGCACGGTCTTCGCTCTGGCGCGTTGACGTTTCTGGCCGGACGAGTCTGAGGATTGCAAAGATGCGTTGGGTGAGAGCGGAAGCGCGAAAGCCAGGGAAAGCAAACCCGTGAGCAACGCAATACTGGACCATCTGGCGACGCGGCGGCGGTTAAAAGACAAAGACAAACCTGACATCTGAGGGAACTCCTCTCCCTTTCGCGGGAAATTAAAAGGGGCACGCACAGGGGCGGCGGGCCACTAGAGGTCAACGGTTAAATCGAATTTGAATGTCTGCAATTTCTGAAACAGGACTACCTGAGAGGTTGATAAGCAATGAAGAGCGGCATCACGGAGTTTGCCAGCCTAGTTTCATTCTTACACAATCAAAACAATCACATTCAAAACCCTGCTTGAAATCAGAGCGCAGCTACTTTTATTTCCGAGCGGCATCGGGCGGATAGAGCCGTCACCGCATTTGCAAGAATATATACTAATTCCTTTGCCGATTAAAGCCAACAACAGCAATTTTAGTAAGGCGACTGGCAACAGCCCTGCGTGGGGGATGACTGACAGCAATTCTGATGCGGAATTTTTTGAAAAAGATGTATGAAAAGCAGTAAATGGTGAATGGGAAAAGCGTTTTATCCACTCACCATTTACCGGCTCTCTATCTGAATCGCTGTCCGATTTGCTCTGTGCCGAAGGTTCCGATGCCGTTGAGGCGGAAGCTGAAGACGAATTGGTTCTCGCGGCGCAAGCCCACATTGAAATTGAAATACTGAACATTGACGGAGCAGCAATCCCATGTATATCCGGCTGTCACCGTAGAGCTAATCAGCGAAGATGACTTGCCGGGCCGTTGTTGAAAATCGAAGAAGAGCGAAACCCCGCCGTAGAGACCGCGATTGCGGTTGCCGACGAAAGCCGAAGGACTCCATTGAGAGCCGCGCAGCGTGCCCGGCTCTTTGCCGTTGGCGTCTGCGAATTGCCGCAAGGCCGGAGCGAGATCAATGGCGCGCGTGTAGTAGAAGGTCTGGAAGAATTGAAAGAGCGGGCGATTGAGTCCGAAGGTAGCGGTCAGGTCGCGCACGGCTCCTGTATGGGTGTCTATATCGAGTTGCGCGTCGGCCAGCAGGAAGCGGCTCGGGCGGTAGCGCGCTTCAATGTTGATGGGGGAAAAGCGGCGCGGCACGCCGCCGTAGGTAAAACCTGAGAAGGTATTTATCGGGTAGAACTGGTTGCGCTGGCCGGGCACGAGCGCGCCGCCGAAATAGGGATCAAAGAAATATTTGCCGCGCACAGTGATGCTCAAAGCTTCGTAAGGCTGGCTTGAGAGCGTCGCTTCTTTGCCGTTCCTCTTCTTAGCCGCCGTCGCGCTGACGTTCTCTGTCGAGCGGCGCGTGAAGAAGCGGTTGGTGATGCCAAACTCAATCTCATTTGTGTCGGCGATGGTGTCAACGTAATCGAAGCGGATGATACGTTTGAAATTGCTGATGCCGCTAATCTTGCGATAGATGAGGTAAGGCTCTATGACGTGGCGGAAGAAGAAAGAGCCGTCCGTGTGCTTGAAGTTGCGCGCCAGCGCAGGCGGGCGCACGTCCAGCTCAAACTCGCCGTAGCCGCGCGTCACGTCTCTTCCCAGAATGAGACGCGTCAGAGGGTCAATCGAATTTGAATAGTAGGTTGCGCGCACGCCTCCCGTTGCCGTCATGTTCCAACCGTTCCATGTCACAGGAAGAGAGAATTGCGGATAGAGATCAAGACGCTGCACGATGGAAGGCGTGATGATGGGTTCGCCCACGTCGTTGCGGAAACTTGTCGGATCAAAAGCCGTCTCTTTGCGGCTCACGCCTTCGATTCCGCTTTCAAAAGAGAAATAGATAGGAAAGATCTTAAAGAATTTGAGCGGCGAGGGTCGCTTATCAAACGTGATGCTCGGAAGCTCGCGGATGCGTATGCTTGCGCTCTGAATCGTCGTGACCTGCGAGCGCGCCAGAAAATTGAAACTGTAATCGCCGGAATTTTTGTTGACGAAGACCTGCGAACGCTCTATCGGCGAGATGACCTGTTGAATCGAATCAGAGAAGACGGCGCGAAACGCGAGGTTTGAAGTGATGTTGACATCTGCTGCCGCGAGAAAGCCGTTTGGAAAGTAATGCACACCCTCTGCGTAAAAGCTGGACCCGCCCTGATCCGGATGCGTGGCGTCTTCCTTCGGGCCAAAGATGCGATCCTTGACGGCGTAAAATCCCATGTTGAAGAAGGAGCGCGAGTTGGCGCGTGTGCGCAGGTCTGCGCCAAAGCCTATGCCGCGTTTGGTGAAGATGTCGTTGCGAAACGTGATGTCAGCAGAGCGCCCAAGCGTTTGATAGTAGGCGTTTGAGAGGCGCGCGCCTTTTTTGCCGGAGCCGCCAAAGGTCGGTGTCAGGAAACCTGAAGCGCGATCCTGACGCTTGAGCGAGATGGAGGCGAAGGGCAGATAAAGGAGCGGAACGCCTTTGACGCGGAACGTAGAATTTTTCGTTCGCACACGGTCGCCGAGGCGAATCGTTGCGCGGCTGCTCCTGAAACTCCACTTCGGCGATTCCTCATCGCAAGCCGTTACCTGAGCGTTGACAGCGACGATTGTATCTGCGCTCAATTTTTCAACGCTGTCGGCGGTGAAGTAGAGGACAGTGCCGTCCTGCGTCTGGTTTGTAAACCCCGTTGAGTTGATGAAGAAGCCCGTCTTGGTCCTGTAATTCCATTCGGCGCGGCTGCCTGTGATGCGGCTCTGCGGCTGCTGGTCGAAGACGACGTTGCCTTCGGCAATGACCTTGTTCGTCGCCTCATAAACGGTAATCTTGTCCGCCTGCAAACGATAAATCCCGATGCGCGCGTCAACGTTTCCTTCATAGACCACGACGCGCGCTCCCTGTTGCCCTGTCTCGGTCAACTTATCCGCGCGCACATCCAGCAGTTCCGTTGATTGCTGCGAGGTATCAATCGCGCCCTTGATGGGCAGGCGCGTTCTAACGGGCTGGTCCTGCGTGAGCGGGTTGACGTTCGGCGTGTCCGTGATTGGATTCGTCACTTGACGGTCAACAGGATTCGTTGTCTGCGCGCTGACAGAGCGCGGCACAGAGGCAAGCGCGAAGCTTGCAAACACAAACGCCAGCGCGAGAGTGAGGCGCGAGTTGTAGAAGAATGAACGGATGCGCAAAGACTATCCCGTAGACCTCCAGCCGAGACCGAGCAGGCTGCACGACGCGCCGTCTTGAATTAAAAATTCAAAAGGAGATTGATGCGCGCCGTGTTGATTAAAAGAGCGCGCAGATGCTAACACGAAAAAGCGGAAAGCAGAAGATAGCAGTCGGCAGATGATGACAGTGATGCGGCGCGCTGCCTCGCGTCTTTCGCGGTCTCAGCGACTTTATGGCGGAGATTAATCTTTGTGTCCGGTGGTTAAAGAAAGAGGCCGCCCGGTCCCTCGCAAACTCAGGCGGCCTCTTTCTCTTTACTCATGATGAATGACCGTCACGAGTGAAGATGGAATTAATGAATGGCATTCACTGCCCGCACTCCCGATTAGAATGAGTGACGACAGAGCTGAACCTCTTCTGGTATTCCGTAGAGGTGATAAACGAGCAGACCATCCCTCTGTAGTTGTTCGGCTCACGGTTTAAGACCTCAACCCAGAAAGCCAATCCTTCCGCCTCCGGGTCACGCCTCAAGTAGCCGAAATACTGAGTGATGACGAATGCACGGTTGTACTCCTTCGTCCTGAAAGCAGCACTCTCTATCACTCCTCTTAAAACTTGAGAGCGTGTGCTTCCACCGTTGAGAGCATTGATGTAGCTCTGTCTCTCAGCAGAGGAGCCGGGGAGTCCGGCTGTGTCAAACAGCTTGTTGACGAAATCAGCGTTGCTTATCGAATCAGGATACTGCGCCTTGAATTCAGAGCGTGTGACCCACTCATCGGCCAGAGCCTGCTTACTGCTATCAAGCTGATCTCCGAGACTGATTCGGCTTCTGTCAGGCATGAACTCTGCAAAGAGTGGATTGCGTCCCAGACTTCCTTTGTAGAGACCATAGACAAATGAGCCTGTCTGCTGAAACTCATCACTCATGAAATAGGCGGCGGAGACATCAATGCGACGATTATGGATGCAGTTGGCATCCGCACCGCATTGAGCTATCTGCGAGGTCCAGTAATCCAAGCCTCCCGCGTCGGGTTCACGGTCAAGGAAATCCAGATAGTGCTGTCGAATAAAGAAGTCTGCACTGTCTATCGCATTCGCGCTGGCAGTGGCATCAGGCGTCGCGGTAAAGCTCGCGTCCGCCGTCGCGCTGTTCAAAGAGAACGAGCGGCTGGCAGGACTGAATGAATAGTCTGAGCGAGTCGGCGTGACGGTATAGAAAGCTCCCGCGCTCAGGCCGTCAAAGCTGTACCGTCCAAGGCTGTCGGTGATTGCCCTGACAGACTTGCTGCCGCCGTCCAGCGACATAGAGACGCCGCCAAGCGGTGAGCCGTCGGAGGTGGTTATCTGGCCGCTGATTGTGGTTGGCGCGGCAGTCGGAACGGCAGGCGTGCAGGTGAACACACGTGGCGTGACAATCAGCGACCATGTGTTGAGCGTACCGGCGTCCGGTGTGGACCAGTCGGCAGCCAGAACTTTCCAAGTGCCCTGCGTGCTGGTCCCGTTAAGCGGGCTTAACTGGCCCACCGGGTCGAATGAGCCGAAGCCTGCTGCCGACCAGGAGGCATTATTAAAGACCGGCAGCCAACTTCCGGTATAAGGCGCTTGTGCCGATGTGGCTGAAAACATATCGTTGGCCGCAGGAGCCTGGTCATCAATGACCATGTCTGTGATGTCGGCTCCGGTGCTCCCGAAATTGACGAGCGCCCACCCGATCATGCTCGCCATGTCGTTGCCGTAACCGTTTGGCGCTCTGAGCATCACGGAGAGGTCACCGTCGAAAGGATGCGTGATGCTATTAATTTGGAAGTTGACATCGGCAATCACGAAATCGTCTGTGATGTTGAGCGTATCAACCACGCCGAGCGGGTCACCGTCGGGAATTGGCGCTGCCGGATTACTCGTGTAAGTCACAGGCGCACCGTTGCCGCCGATTGCGCCAACGCGCAACACGAAGTCAACCGCGTGGCTTCCCAGCGTGCTGTTGGGAGTAATCGTGAACTTCAACGATTGGCCGCAGGTTGCGAGAGCAGGGACGGCGAAACGGAACGTGTCACCATTAGCAGTTCCATTTGCCGCGATGGCCGGATAAGTCGAGTTGCCATCCTGTATGAGCACGCCCGGGGTCGAAGAGGTCAGCGTCGCAGTAGCTGATGCCACATTCTTAGAAGTACTGCGCCAGGGGTTCTTCAGTTGGACGATGATCTTGATTGACTCGCCCGGATCAATCGAGCCATTGTTATTGCCAAAGCTGTCGTCAACCGTCACGTTCTGAACATCGAGGTAAGGCGCGGAAAAGGATTCGCGTATGCCGACGTGCGAGGACAGGATTTGGAAAGTATATTTAATCGGCGCGTAAGCATTGTATCCCAGACCGCGATCTGCAAAGCCGTCCCAGATGGATTGCTCGTTGGCGCAGGCGTTGGCCGCGCAGTCGGCGTCAAACAGGGCGTTGCGCGCCTCTGCGAAGCTGGGGTTGATGGGCGTCATCTTCAAGCCGTCTGTGACGATTGACAACATCTTGTTGTTGCCGGTCGGCACATTGCCCGCGTTGGCAGCGATAATGCGGCTGCGGACTTCCCACAAAGTATTGCACCAGATTTCGCCGACGTTATGCACCTCCATCGCTGCGTCGAAACTCTGGGTGCTAGGCGCGATGCCGCCGGAAGTGTCGTAGGTCGTCTGGTCTATATCAGCCCACGTCAGAGGATTGACAGTGTTGTTTGTCGAATAGGGGAAGCGACGAATGCCGTAGAGATAGTTGTCTGTGTAACTTGTATCTCCTCCAAGTTTGTAAGTGGCGTAAGCGCCAGCCGCATATTTCCCGTTG
This sequence comes from Pyrinomonadaceae bacterium, assembly GCA_049593215.1. Taxonomy (GTDB): domain Bacteria; phylum Acidobacteriota; class Blastocatellia; order Pyrinomonadales; family Pyrinomonadaceae; genus JBAWGU01. The sequence continues at coordinate 6,365 of JBAWGU010000661.1, read as the reverse complement.
GGGTCGTCCGCGTTAGTGTTATTGAGCAACGAAAGAGCATAGAAGTCGCTCCATCCTTCGCCCATTCCTCCGCCCACGTCCCAGTTCAATCCGGCGGCATTCCCGACCAGACGATTTGATGTGCCGTGCGTTAGCTCGTGTACCAAAACCTCTGTATCCAAATCGCCGTCGCGGTCAATCGTCGGACCTGTAAATCTGTACATCTGCGCCCGCCCCGATTGACCATCGGGCGGCGTGGAGAAGTTAGCATTGTCCACAGAGCCGTTATCCTGCGCTTCGGCCAGCACGCGGTCATTGCCGAGACCCATAGCGCTAAAGTTTGTCTGCTGAAAGTTGCCCGCCGCTTCGTCAAAGCCCAGGAGGGAGAGACGGTCGTGATACCAGTTGACAACGTAGAAGAGTTGCGTGACCACGCCGCGACGGAAGGAGTCTATTGGAGCAGTGCCGCTGGTGCCATTTCCTGTCGCATTCTGCCCGTTCTCAGGGTTGCCAGCCTGCGGCGGCGGTATGAATCCACCTTGAAAGTCGCGCGGCGTCGTGCCTAGAAAATCACGATTGCGGCTATTGGCATCGGGGTTTCCTATCGGCTTGCCCGCGCCGTCAATCACGCTGGCCGCATTCGTGTCAGGCAGGTTGTCATTCCCGCCGCCCTGACGATCCATATAGGCGTGAACGTTGTTGCCAATCGTCTGGGTTTGCGCTGTGGTGCAGACGCCGCCGGGACAGTCGTCAATCCAACCGTTCTGGCTGACGTTGCCGAACACTGTCATAGCTGTGTGCATACTGACGATGGTCGGAGAGATGGCAGCCGCCTGTAGGCCCGAACCTACTGTCGCTGTCGTTGGCGAGAGAGGCGCGGGGCTATCAGCAGGAGTCGTGCCGTCCGCCTGCACGTAAACTCTGAAGCGGGCATCATGCACTGAAGCGTTATCGCGGATGTTCTTGCGCCAGAGCAGCTCGCCCGTGTTGGCATCAACTATCGTGTACCAATCGCCCCCGCCGTTTGTGAAAGTGACCTGCGACCATGCAGGGATGAGCACGCCCGGAGCCAGTGGGAAATAGACAAGCTTGCTGGCAGCGTTTCCGACAACCTGCTCATTGTTGGCGACGACTTCGGTTTTGGTCCCTTCCTGATTGGTATTCGAGAGTGACATCTGCGCCGCGTCGAGCGTGATACCCACAGAGGCCATCGCGTGCCCCAAAGCTTCCTGAGCAGAGAGCAACCCGTCGAGCGCGGGCGCAGTCTCAGTAGCGTTCGGAATCATCAACCCCGTTGAGCGGATGACGCGGCCACTGCGGTCCACAATGAAGCGCGTCTCACTCTGAAAGACCGGCACCCCGTTCACCAACTGCTCCACGCGAATCATCCGCAACCCGCTAACTTGATTGACGCTCTCACCGATAAAGTTGAGATTATCAACATCAACGCTCGCCAATCCGTACAAGTCCTTGTACTCATCTATGAATCCGCGCACGATGTCACGGCCCGCGAGACCGGGAGCGGGACGCGTCAGTGCGCGTGAGCTACGCAAGACCTCGACTGCTCCCGTAATCGGTGAAAGCGTAGCCTCTGCGTCCGGCACGCTTGCTTTCAAGCGAGAGAGTCCTCGCTGAATTGTTGCTCCCTGCGTCTTCGCCTGACGCACAATCGCCGCATTGCCCGTGCGAGCAACATTGGACAATTCGCTCTGCCCGTTCACACGAACGTCGAAGTTGATGTAACGCCGCTGCCCGCCCTGCGTTGAGCCATCGCTTTTAGTTCCATCACCGCCGCCGCGCGACAAACGTGTTCTGCCGCCGCCCTGCGCCGTGCCGTCATTGCCTGCGCTTTGCGCGGTTCGCAGCAATGGCGCACAGACGAGCAAGGCGATTGCGATTAGAAACACACTGTAGAAGAGAAATTTGGATGAGCGGGTTATGGAGCGACGAATAGACATCAGAGGGACTCCTTGAGAATGGCCTTTGGCCGTGATGTTTGGATTTGCGAAGAAAGAGATTTTTCTTCACAGCCGGTCTTCTATTGCGAAGTAGCTATAATGCAAACAGGTCCTTAAAGAATTAACTTCAGAACCTTCGAGATGAACCGCTTGTAACCTTATGTTAGAGACTTGCGCGCTCAGACGAGGCGATCAAACGCAACCTTGCCGGTGAGCTTTAGACAAGGCTGAAAAGAGTTCTCTCATGCGAGATCACCTTCAAACTCTTTTCGGTGGCGCTAAAAACATTTCACCAAGCCATCTTTGCCGAATTTGCAAAGCCTCGGGCAGTAAGTTCAGGCCACACGTTAGGCGCGTTCAGGCTAAGTTGTCAACTGATTTTCGGACAAAAAACTACGAGCAGCAATAGTAGTCATCTGTAAGAAAATAAAATGTTTACTACTATCGCCGGTAGTACTTCGTGAGAGCGCACGGTTCGCATCAAAGGGGTCGAAATCGAGGCTCAATTTTCGCGTCGGCGTTCTTCCCGCTAACCTCTGAGCGCCTTCTTCCGCTTTGCGTCTTTGCCCTACGGCGTGAGATAAAAACTTCGGCTTGACAGCACCGGCAGGAATTATTCGACCGCCGCATGACTCTGAACCAAAATAGAACTTTGCGCCTGATGATTGTTGCGGGCGAAGCCTCCGGCGACGCGCACGCCGCCGCGCTCGTGCGCGCTCTGCGTGAAGAAGCGAGCGAGACGCAGTTCGAGTTCTTCGGCTCGACCGGAAGATTGATGCGCGAGGCTGGCGTTCAGTCAATCGTGCAGGCAGATGAGCTATCAATCGTCGGGCTGCTTGAGATAGGACGCGCGCTCCCGAAGTTCTGGCGAGCCTTTAGTGAATTGAAACGCGCGGCGCTTGAGAGAAAGCCCGACGCAGTGGTGCTCGTTGACTGGCCCGACTTTAACCTTCGCCTCGCGCGCGCGCTTCATCGTCGCGGCTTGAAAGTTATCTACTACATCAGCCCGCAGCTCTGGGCATGGCGTTCTCATCGCGTGCGCCAGATTCGCCGCGACGTTGACCTGCTGCTCGCCATCCTCCCCTTCGAGCCTGACTGGTACAAAGCGCGCGGCGTGGGTCACGTCGAATTCACAGGCCACCCGCTCGCAGGTGAAGTCCACGCACGCTACGACCGCGAAGAGTTTTGCCGCCGCCACGCGCTTGATGCAAGCAGCCCCATCATCGCCCTGCTTCCCGGCAGCCGCCGCAAAGAACTCGAACGCATACTCCCGCCCCTACTCGATGCTGCCCTGCAAATCCATCAAACGAACCCCGAAACGCAGTTCGCACTCGTCATCGCTCCCAACCGTTCTCCAACGGAAGCTGAAAAAATCGTCGCCGCACATAAACAGAGCGACACTCTCAAACACATCCTCTGCATCACACACCACGAAACACGCGAAGCCCTCGCCGCCGCAGACGCCGCCGCCGTCGCAAGCGGCACAGCCACACTCGAAGCCGCCATCTTAGGCACCCCCCTCGTCGTCGTTTACAAAGAGTCCGCCCTCAACTGGCACACGCTCGGCAACCTCATCAACGCAGAACACTTCGGCCTCGTCAACCTCATCGCACAAGAACGCATCGTCCCCGAACTCATGCAAAACGATTTAACTGGCGAACGTCTCGCGCAAGAATTAATCTCGCTCCTTGAACCTCAACGCAACGCATCCATCCGCGCACGCCTACGTGAAGCGACAGCCCAACTCGGCACAGGCGGCGCATCACGCCACGCCGCTCAAACAATTCTGAATTTTCTAATGAAAGAACAGACCCGCAAAAACTGAGCAACGCTCAACAAAGCGCTCAAGGTCGGAGCGTCGCAGTCCTTTAATTTTCTGAACACGGGTGAAAGCGTGATTAACAAACCAGCGTGCAGATAACACGCTAAATTGACGTGATATACTGCGCCCCGAAGTATATTCAGTAGTTAGGCGGCAGGGATAGAGGTTGATGAGAGTATTGAAGGGGAAAGTAGTAACGGGCGTCGGAAACTTCTCTTACTGGATCGAGAAGCTACAAGACCATTACCGGAACAAGACCGGCATGGAGCTATTCCCGGGCACCTTGAACATTGAGTTAGATGCGCCCTTTGAGTTACCACGGGAGCGGACACGCTTGGAGGCGGAAGAGTATGGTGGGACTGTCTCGGTCAGTATCGTGCCCTGCAAAGTATTTGGTCGGGCGGCTGTCATTTTGCGGACGGACAAAGCCGACAGCGAGCCGCAATCGAGGAAAATTATCGAAGTCGCCTGCGAAGTAAAGTTGCGGGAGCAACATCAATTGCGGGATGGAGATGTTATCGAAGTTGAGGTTGCGGATTAAAGGCGCACCAAGTCGGTGCGCTGCCGCCTAACGCTCGGCATGTACCCGACGCCCCATCAGCGTGCGCTTTATGAATCTTGAATGGGGGCGCGGGTGATGCCGAGCGTTAGGCTTCTTTCTTCGTGGTGAGTATGAAGAAACTTCCGCTGTATGCCGACGATGAAGAAGTCCTCTCTCTGGTTCGTCAGTGGGTCGAGCATCTCGCAAAACGGGATTACACGCAGGCCATGGCGCTCCTCTCTCAGGGTGAGAGGTATGCGTTTTGGACACCAGCATTGGTCGAGGAGCGAATCTCTTCCTATGGCCCTCCCGAAGGCGGCGATAAAGATTCAATCTCTCGCGTCACTCCGCCCGGTTCGGCACAGGTTTACGACATCAAGCCGCGTCACTCGGTGGACTGGTATGATCCTGAGTTGAAAGAAGAAGGGGAGGTCGTTGGCGTCGTGCATTTTGATTTGCCGATAAATGGCGTCTGGTCTGATTTAACGGCTATCCTCAACATTGAAAAGGGGCATGATTTCCTTTCGCTTGAGTTGGAGGATATACACGTCCTTTAACGCTTGTGATGAACCCTAACGCTCGTCATGCAGAGGACGCGCAATAAAGCTTGCCTCTTATCATTAAAGATTCGTGCGCGCCGCTGATGCCGGGCGTTAGATGCTTCTTGTATGCAAGACTGGTTCAGCACAATTGATGCGAGTTGCGAACTTTCGGCTAGTGCTCTCCAAGACCTGCGGGATGTTGGCTTCGTTGTCATACCCGGTCCGGTGGCTCCCGATAGGTTGGCGCAACTGGCGTCGGCGTATGATTCTGCCGTGGCCTCAGCGAGTTCCGACGACTTGCGCGTTGGCAGTACGACAACCCGGGTCAACGATTTCGTCAATCGAGGTTCGGAGTTCGACGAGTTGTATGTATATCAACCCGTCCTGGAGGCGTGTTGTCGCATCATTGGGCAGCCGTTCAGACTCAGTACGATGCACGCGAGGACTGTCAGACCACGCGTGCAGGCACAGGCTCTTCACGTAGACTACGAGCGCGACGAAGATGGGTGGACGATGATAGGTTTTATCTTTATGGTAGATGAATTTAGAAGTGACAACGGGGCTACTAGATTTATTCCGGGTTCACACAACTGGTCAACTGTTCCAGACAAGTTGATGAACAACGCTCTGGCAGACTACGAAAACCAAATTTTAGCGTGTGGCCCGGCGGGTTCCATGATCGTTTACAACGGGTCTGTCTGGCATGGGCATACGACAAATTCGTCTGACGAGCCTCGCCGTTCAATACAAGGCGCTTATATCCGGCGTGAAGCACAGTCCGGGATTAACCTGCCTGAGCGTATGCGCCCTGAAACTCTCGCCCGCATCGGTTCGCTTGCGAGGTATGTCTTAGCCGTCTAACAGGCGTTTGCAGCCGACGGCGCGTTGAAAGCGAACAACGCTTAATTTAAGAGCGTCAACTCTTCCTCACAAATTTGAGAGCCACGCCGTTCATGCAATAGCGTAAGCCTGTGGGCGGTGGTCCGTCGTCGAAGACGTGTCCGAGGTGAGCGTCGCATCTTGCGCAGAGCGCCTCTGTGCGCGTTTCAGAAAGACTGCGATCCGTCTCCTCGCGCACGTTGCGCTTGTCAATCGGTTGCCAGAAGCTGGGCCAGCCCGTGTGCGAATCAAACTTTGCATCAGACGTGAAGAGCGGCAGGTCGCAGCAGACGCACTGAAAAGTTCCCTTCTCATGAACCTTATTGAGCGGGCTGGTGTAGGGCGCTTCAGTTCCCTTCTGGCGCGTCACATAGTATTGCTCTCCGGTGAGAATGTTTTTCCATTCCACATCGGTTTTAACCACCTTTTTGAAAGGCAATGAACTATCCTGCGCGCCGCCTGCATCATTCAGGATAGATGCAAGCGTTGACCCGGATAGAGCGGCAAACGCTCCCGACGCGATGCCTGATAAAAGAAAGAGACGCCTGTTCATATTCAAAAACCTCTCAAGTTTGAAGAGACCTTTTTCGGTTTAATCTTAACACGCAACGTAAAGGCGTCTCCTCCTTAAAGCGGGAAACGCC
>JBAWGU010000660.1:0-12031 GCA_049593215.1 Pyrinomonadaceae bacterium | reverse complement strand
AGACTGCGCCGACGACGGCGTGGCCGCCGCCGCCGTAGCGTTCGCAGATGGAGGCGATGTTGTGGCGGCGTGGACGCGGTGCCCAGGGGTTTGAGCCGACGGAGATTTTTGTGCGGTGCTGCCCGCGCGTTAAGGCAACAGAGTAGGTCGTTTGCGGGTAGAGATAGTAGGGGATGAATTTGTTGAAGCCTTCGTAGCCTTCTTCAACGAGGTCGAATTGGACGACGCCGTTTGAGTAGGTGGCTTTGCGGCGAATGGCTTCGAGCGTTTCAAGATGTTGCCGGTGAATTGGACGAAAGCGATGCTGCACTTCATCGCTCAGGGCAACTTCGTCGAGAGATTTTACGACAAGCTCGCGTATGATCTGTTCGATGAAATTATCATCTGGGTCGCTCTCAATCACCTGCATCAGTTGCAGGGCGGGCGCGGCAAGCTCTACGCATTGCGCGGCGGATTCGTAGAGCGCGCCGTCAATGATGTGCGCCCAGTGGATGAGGGGCGCGAGCGATTCGTCCTCGAAATCGAAATGTGTGCTGGCGATGCGGGCGATAAACTCCGTGCAGGATTTGCTTGTGGCGTCTAAAAATTTCCTGCCTGAGTGATCGTTGCGGAAATGTTCTTCGTCTTCTTTTGTTAGAAACGCGGATTGATGATGGTCAAACCACCATGTCAGGCGCGGAGAAGTTGAATACTTGAAATCCACGATGGCATTTTCGTCGCCGTCAAACATCTCTTCGTCAAAGAGAGAGCCGGGCCGGTGGAGCAGGCCAGCGTATTCAACCTGCGCGCGAGCGTTGATGTGCGTTTGATAAAAGCGTGTGAAGACGGCTGCCGATGATACGCCGTCGAAGCAATGGCCGTGATAGAGTACGCGAAGTTTCATTCGTGGATTTTGTTTACCTTCCTTGCCTGACGCGCTGCAAACTATTGTTCAATCGCTTAACTGCCTCGTGGCGCGCATGGCTATCATCCTCCAAACTCTCACGCTCTCTCGTTTCACAGCAGCGCGCAGTTTCGGAAGGACGCTAAAGAATATACCATGTTCAATTATGACCGAAGCGTAGAAGCAGCGAAGCGATCTTTTGTCGCGGGAGATTCATGTCAAAATTTCTGCCCGAACCAAACTTAAACCACCTGCGCGTGGCGGTGCGTCTTGCTCTTGAAGCGGAGCGCGCGGGCAATCTGCCCATCGGAGTTGTCCTGACGCTCGGCGATGAAATGATTGCCGAAGCGGGCAATGCGCTGCTCGTGCCTTACTATCATCCGGGCCGTCATGCTGAGATAGAAGCTTTGCAACGCGTTCCCGCCAAGCTCTGGTCGCGCAGCCGCGAGATGACCTGCTACACGACGCTTGAGCCGTGCGTGATGTGCATGGGGACGCTGCTCCTGCACGGCTTCGGGCGCGTGGTCTTCGGCGCAGAGGACAGGCGCGGCGGCGCGGGCGTTGTGCTCAAACATCTTCCCGAATATTACGCGAACGGAGCGGGCATCCCTTTGTGGATTGGTCCTCTAATGCCGGAACTCTGCGATGCGCTCTACGAACGCGTGACAAAACGCTTCGACGCTTTGCCGTGCGGCGAGAGCGGTTTTGAAATGATGAAGTAAGAACTGTCCGTAGTCCGTAGTCAGTGGTCCGTTGTAAAGACGAAAAACAACTGGCTAGGGACAACGGACGACGGACTGCTTTTCGTTCATCATTCGTCATTTCTTCTAAGAGCGCCTAACAAAACTTCTTTACAGCGCAATTTTGTAGGGGCAGGGCTTGTCCCTGCCCGCATCGTCCTGCAAGGACGATCATCAATGCGCGTAACATTCAACGTTGATTGATAGCGAAACTGTTTATTGCGCCTGCGGGGCAATCCGGGCAGGGACAAGCCCTGCCCCTACGGTTTTGTTAGACGCTCTAAAGTTATGTTGACAGGAGCAACACAGTCCGTTGTAAGATGAGCCGCCTCGTACATGGATTTCTCTCGCACACTTAAGTAACGATCTCTGTCATCATTACAACGGTTTCGGGAATCTACAGTTGAAACGGAAGAGGAGAAGACTATGCGCAGCGCCTTACTTCAAATCATCAAAGCTTCAATCAAGGGATGCGGTCTCGCTCTGCTCATCACACTTGCACTCGCTTGCAGTGTGCGTGCGCAAACACAGATTACGACAGGCACTATCGAGGGCACAGTCGCGGACGAGCATGGGGCAGTCGTGCCCGGAGCGAGCGTTGAGATTAAAAATACGGGGACGAATCTGGTTAAGACTTTAATCACGGACGCGGACGGAAGATTCATTGCCTTGCAGTTACCGCCGGGGCAGTACACTCTGACGGTCTCGAAGCAGGGCTTCGCCACGCTCGTGCAGGAGCAGTTTCCACTGACAGTAGGGCAGGCCATCTCGCTCGACCTGAACATGAAAGTCTCCGGGGTGGAAGAGCGCGTGACTGTCTCAACCGTCCCGACTGTTGATGTGCTCAAGACGGAATCGAGCACGACCCTCAATGAAAAATCTGTCAGCAATCTTCCCGTCCTCGGCAGAAAATTTGAAGACCTGTTGACGCTCACTCCGGGCGTGAGCATCGTGCAGGGGCCTGACGGCGACGAGATTACTTTCGCGGGGCAGCGCGGCATCTTTAATAACATCAGCCTTGACGGCGGCGATTACAACAACGGCTTCTTCGGCGAACAGGCGGGCGGGCAGAGGGCCGCGATAGACATTCCGCTCGAATCCGTTCAGGAGTTTCAAGTGGTGGCGACGGGCGCGACAGCAGAGTTTGGGCGCACGGCTGGCGGCGTTGTCAATGTCATCACCAAGTCAGGGACGAATGAGCTTCATGGAAATCTTTTTCATTTCCAGAGACTCAAAGGTTTGACTGCGAACACTTCGGACGGCAAGCCTCTGACGGGTTTTCATCGTGAGCAGTTTGGCGGCACAATTGGTGGTCCAATCAGAAGGGACAAGGTTTTCTTCTTCGGAGCGTTCGAGCAGATTCGTGAAAACCTGACGCGCCCGAATTTGAGCGAGCCAATCGGAACCACGCCCTGCCCCGTTGCCGCGCCCACGATTCAAGCGAACGAAGCTTTGATTAACGCCAACACAGATTGTCAACGCCTCGCGCTCATCGCTTTCTTTAAGGCCAGCCGGAGTCAGGATGAAGGATTGCCCGTCGCGCATCCCATACGCAACACCGCGACGCTCTTCAAGCTCGACTGGAATCTAAATCCGGCAAATAAGTTTGCCGTCTCGTACAACTTCGATTACTCCAAGAACACGAATCAGACTTTCGACGTGCCGACTTACGGCAATTCCGCCAACGGCATCGAAGGTCCTTCAAAAATTCAGGTGCTCAACTTCAACCTCTTCAGCACCATCTCGTCAACGAAGGTCAATGAAGCTCACTTCACTTACGGGCGCGAATCACGCCCGCGCTCGGCTGTTGATTCTAACGTTCCGGCAGACACGGCGATGGGATTCGGGCCGACGTTTCGCTTCGGCAATCCGTTCTTCATCGCGCCGAACGTGGACGAGCTAATCTGGCGCACGCAGGTGAGAGACAGTCTCTCTATCATTAAGGGAAGGCATACGACGAAGTTCGGCGGCGAGTGGCTGCACACAAGAAACTCGCAGGTCTTTCGCGGCTTCTTCCTCGGACGCTACCTCTTCGATAGCGTCTCAGGATTTCTGCACTACGCTTCACCGGCATCTCTCGGCGCAGGCTTTGGCCCGGACGCAGGGCGATGCGCGGACGGTACATTTGTGAGCATCGTATCGGGAACGTGTGCGACAGGAACGCCGACCACTCCGCTCTTACTCTTCCTGCAAGGCGCTGGACCAAACGGCCCCGCGACGGATGCCGCCGGTGCGTCAGACATCAAGAATGAAGACTACGCACTCTTCGCGCAGGACAAGTGGCAGATTCACCGCAACTTCAGTTTGAGCTACGGGCTGCGCTGGGAAGCGCAAATCTTTCCTGATCCGGTCGTGGCTCCGGCTCAGACGGCTTATGGAAAATTCCTGAGCGACCCGCGATTTCCTTCTGACGGAACGCTTCACAGTCAGAAGAAAGAGTTTCAGCCGCGTCTTGGCTTTGCATGGGACCTGTTCGGCAACGGCAAGTCTGCCCTGCGCGGAAGCTGGGGCCTCTATTACGGGCGACAGAATATGTTGACGCAGGTCGGCTCGATTACTACCAACGGCGTGCAGCAGCAGACGATTGCCGGTGGACTGTTTGCCAACCCGACCATACGCCCGACTTGGCCCGGTCTGGTCACGCCAACCGCAAGCTCTTGCAACGGAAACCCGTTCCCATGCTTTTCAGGCGTGAGAGTCTTCAGCCGCGACTATCAGAACCCGCGCATCCAGACTGCGAACATAGCCTATGAGCAGGAGCTGTTTCCAAACTGGGCCATGTATTTTGATTTCACATGGTCCAAAGGTGTTCACCTGACGCGCTTCATCAACATCAACAACGGCGGCACGCCCCTACCGATTACATCAACGACGAATCAAGATACAGTCTCTTATTCTGTCGGCGGCCCGTTCAATTTAGAGTTGGGCGACGTGTTCGTGGCAACCTCTTCCGGCAAGTCGCTCTATCGCGGTTTCACCGTAGGAATGCGCAAGCGTTTCAGTCATGGATTTCAACTCGAAGGCAACTACGTCTTCTCCAAAGACCTCGACGACGATTCAAACGAGCGTGATCCTTTCACAGATCGCACGTTCAATCGTTTCGATCTCTCAAGAGACTACTCCGTCTCAGACCGCGACATACGTCATCGCTTCAATTTCTATACCAACATGGAGCTGCCCTGGAGCTTGCAGGGCAACATACGCGTGCAGGCGCGCACGGCTCAGCCCATCACGGACAATCCTTTAGGCGACGGCTCAGGCGCTCCGTGCAGCCCCAGCAATTCACGCACGCGCATCGTGAACGGCATTGACTGTGGCCGCAATCACCTGCGTAAAGACAATCAATTCTTCTCGTTCGATTGGCGTCTTCAGCGTCCGTTCAAATTCGGCGAGCGTTATTCGCTGCTGCCAATCTTCGAGATGTTCAATACCTTCAACAACGCCAACAACATCAACCCGCTCGTCACGCCCGGCCTCTTTAACTTCGACGGCTTCCTGCGTCAGGGCGTAGGCGACCCGCGACAGGTGCAGTTGGCTTTGAAATTCCTGTTCTAAAACGGACACGGAAACACCAAACACACTCAGAGCCTCGTGGGGAGAAAACCTGCGAGGCTCTCGTGGCTTAAAAGCGTTGGAAAGGGAGAGCCTGTAAGGTATATTCAAAAGTGTTATGGAGAATAAAAGGTTCACGCAAAGGCGCAAAGGAAAGAAGAACCAAAGAGGAAGCATTCAACACCTTCGGTCTTTCTTTTCTTCGCGCCTTTGCGTGAACCCTTATCGTTTCTAAATACGGAGCGCGGTTTAATGTCAGATGTCCAGCAGGTGCGTGAAGCCAACGAGCGTTTCTACATGGCGATGAACGCGCTCGACATAGAAGAGATGGATGAGGTGTGGGCTGACGACGATGCGGCGGTCTGCATTCATCCGGGCCGCGAAGCGATTATCGGCTACACGAACATACGCGAAAGCTGGCTCACCATCTTCAGCGCAACCAACTCCATGTCCATCGTCGCCAGCAACGAACGCATCACGATTGCCGGTGATGTGGCATGGATCGCCTGCACGGAAACTATCTCGATGATGGTCGAAGAAGGACTCGCCGCCGCCGCCGCTCAAGCCACCAACATCTTCCGCCGCACGGACGGACGCTGGCGCATGGTCGTCCACCACGCTTCACCGATTCCCTTTGCGACCTTTGACGAATGGCCGGATGTGATTAACTAAAAGCAGTAGTCAGCATTCAGTAGTCAGTAGTCAGCATAAGAGGTTGAGCAGCAGAATATTTTTCTTTCCTGCTCAACCTCGAATGCCAATCTACTGGCTACTGACTACTGAATGCTGACTACTGTTTACTGATTACCGGCTTCTTCTCTTCATCCTTGCAAGGCTCGACACCTTTTTTGTCTGGTAGGTTAAGCGCGGAGACTGGCTTTAGGCCAAGATGCTCGCGTATGAATTTCTCTGCGTCGGCTTCGATGAGTTCGCCGTTGACGACCCACGCTTTTTCCGTGAGCGTGTCGCCCGTCTTCTTCAGCTTTGAAGGGATGAGGAAGATGTTCCATGGCGATCCCCACTTGCGCGTGTCGCCTGTGATCTGGCGATAGCCGAAGTGCGCGGTCTTGTCGCGCTGGTCTCGCGCTTCGGATTCGGTGACGACCGTGAAGGGCGGCCCCGCCGGACCAAAGAAGGTGCGCACGTCTTCGCGCGAGCCGTACTCGCTGACCCCGACAACATCAAAGCCCTGATCTTTATACTTCTCATAAAGCTTCGTGGCGACGGGAGCTTCGTTACGCCAGTTGCCGCACCACGGAGCGAAATAGACGAGCATCACAAGCTTTTTCCCCTCGGCCAGCGTGCGCAGGTCAATCGTTGAATCATCTTTCAGATTCTTGTAGGTCCAATCTTTGTAATCAACCTTCTTCTCTTCAATCGGCGCATACTCATGGCTCTCCTGTGCATACACCAGAGCCGCAGGCGCAAACGCGAAGATGAAAGCAACGAGAATAAAAAGTTTCTTCATAATATTAACTCCTAAAACAGTAGCCAGTAGCCAGCATGAAGAGATTGAGCGATAGATTGCTTTTCATTTAATCAGCAACTTTGAATGCCTGACAAACTACTGACTACTGGCTACTGTTTTTTTGCTGTCGCGGGCGTTTCGTCGAGCAGAGGCTTGACGACCGATTCCCAGCCTGCGCGGTCACGCGCGCCCAGAATCTTCTGGCGCACGCGGCCCTCGCGGTCAATGATGTAAGTTATCGGCAGAGGCATGTTGCCGACTAAATCTTCGCCGCCCGTCACCACTTCGTAATCGAGCTTCTGAACATCCTGCTGGTAACTGCGAATGCCTTCGGCAGTGTCAGACCATGACGCGCCGACGATTTGCAAACCCTTCGGCTCAAGCTCGCGCTGCATGGCATTGAGCGTCGGTATCTCGCTCTTGCAAGGGATGCACCAGGTGGCCCAGAAGTTCAGGAGCACGACGCGCCCGTGAAGGTCTGCGATGCGGAAAGGCTTGCCGTCCAGAGTCTGAAACTTAACATCCGGCGCAGGCTCATAGCTCGCGCTGTTTGCAGGAAGCGCAGGCGCAGTTTGCGTGTTCGGCGCTGTCTTCACGCGCCCCTCAAGCAAGCTCTCCGCGTTCGGTATCCACGCAATCATGCGCGAAGAGGCAAGCCACGTCACACGATTGCTCATCACGAGCGCGCCAATCAAAATCAGCACGATGCCTGAGACGACTTCGACCTTGTGCAGGTGCTTGCGAAACTTCGAGTAGAAATTTAGAAACCGGTTGATGCTGAGGCCCGTCAGCAGAAAAGGGACGGACAAACCCGCCGCGTAAAAAGATGAGAGCAGCAGCCCGCTCTTCCACCCTCCGCTCGTCGCCGCGAGTCCGATGATGCCGCCGAGAATTGGACCAATGCACGGCGTCCACCCGGCGGCGAAGGCCATGCCCAACGTAAACGATCCGAGAAAGCCGCGCGGTTTCTGTTGTGAGAAAAATCTTGTGTCTTTGTAAAGCCAGCTAATCTTGAGCAGGCCGATTAACTGAAGCCCGAAAGCGATGATGACAAGCCCGCCGATGATGCGTACCCACGGGTTTGAAGTGACGGACGCGCCGATTAAACCTGCGAGCGTGCCGAGCGAGAGGAAGATCATCGAAAGCCCCGCGTTAAAGGCTATCGAGTTCAGGATGACAGCGCGCCGCGCCGCCCTTTTCGAGTCGCCTTCACCTTTCAGGCGATCAATGCTCACGCCTGAGATGAGCGAGACGTAGCCGGGCACAAGCGGCAGCACGCACGGCGAGAGAAACGAAAAAAGTCCGGCGGCAAAAGCGATGGGGATGGTGATATTAGAGCTTTCCATAATACTTCGAGCGACTGTGATGCCTTTGGGATTCGGGCGCGTTGCCGTTAAAAGAATCAGGACCAAACAAAACTTCGGACATGTAGTTTTTCTCAATCATCAGCGAGCGGTTTTAGCTCTATATTCCACATACGATGTTGGCAAGTCTGGCACTTTAACTGACTCTTCCGATTGCGGGCCTAAGACAATATCAGAAGCTTCAATCACGTTTGACGCTTCCGCATTATCAAAGACAGTTTTAAGTACCAATCCGTTAAGGGTTGTTGCTTGCCAAAATTCAATGATCGTGTCGCTATCGTCCGTAGGTTGTCGCTGAACGATGACAGGAAAGCCCGCGAACACATCATCTCTAATGTAGCGTTCAGAGTGTCTTAAGCCGTTGGCATTAAACACGCCATCATTAAGCGAGCGCATGGGCGAGACATACTGTCTCTCTGTTGCTCCCTCTGCGTGCTTAAAAGCTCCAACATCGGGAATACTGTAGATGTAGCTTACTGTCTGCGAGCCATCACGATTATAATTGACGGTGCGCTTTAAGTATTGACCGCTAGCCAACCCGTGATATTCAGAGATAGCCGCAATGAATTTCTCGCCCGTTTTCTTATTGAGAATAGTTCGAGTCTCTTTATAACTCAGACCTTGAGCAGCTAAGTTTGGCGCGACTGCGCTCCGGTGTCTGGTAGCAATTAGCACGCTGATTGCTAACCCAGCGCAAACTATCAAAGCTATTGCCCAGAATTTCCGCATGACTTTTCTTCTCCTTTTAATTGAGTGTGGTTAGTTGTAAATGGTCTTAGTCATGGCAAGAGCCTAAATTACATTGCTGGAAAGATACGGCCCAATTCATACGGTCAGGCTCAAGGCAGTATCCCGACTCGAAATAGCAACAGTAATGATCGTCCCGAAAGCAAGGGGAACAACCATACAGGCAGCCATAAGTAGTTACGTCCCAGATTCCGCATTCGCCGTAGGGATAACAGAACCGCGCCTCAGTCGGCATTGCGAACATGACAAGGAATGCGACTAATAGCACAAGCCTTTTCATTTTTTACTCCTCCGCGCGTTTGCTTTATCCACAATCATATTGCGCTAATCAGATCTGTATAGATCATCCGCACCGCTGCAAACTGACGAGCCGGATTATAACAAATCAAGCGACATCGCGCCCCTCTCGCTCGCGCCGACGCTATCCTCTCACCACTCTTTTTCTACGCCACAGCGTCACGTTCAAGTAGATGCCTGTCAGCGCAGAGACGCACGCCAGCGTGGAGAAGAGGATAAGCAGAGGGACTTGCCAGCCGCCCGCGAAGAAATAAAAATGCGCCTGCCGAAAGTAGCGCGTTAAAGCTCTCGGCGGCGGAGTCTTGATGACTTCGCCTGTCTCAGCGTCAATCAGCAGCGAATCCGCGCCCATGCCTCCAATCGCCTGATAGACAGGCCGCCCATCTCTCATCAACAAAGTCAGAGCAGTCGTCGGCAACTCTTTTCCTGCAAAAACGTTCGCACGCTTCATCGCCTCCGCCGGAGACAAGCGCACGCGCGCCGCATCAATCTTCTCAATCTTGCCGCCCTCGACAGCATTCGGCCATGCGTACAGCAAACCGCTCGAAGCCCATGCGAGCACGGGCACAGCAACAATGATTCCCAACCAGATATGTACGCGATAAAGAAGCGGTCGCATGATAGAGAACTATTCAACGTCCGGCTAAGTGCTTTTGTGTTTCGCCTTGCTCGGCAACCCGGCGGGTAGATCAAGCTCGTCGTCAACTAACGCTTTTTGCGGCGAGCCGCCGATGCCCGCTTGATGCCTTTGTAATTCACCGGGCCGGGTAGCTTGTCGGGCAAGTCCAGTTCATCATCAACTAGGTCTTCCATGTGAACGCCTGCGACGCGAGCATATTGAAGAAGAACAGGCAGTGGCGGCTCGCGGTTTCCTAGCTCGTAATCTGAAATCCTGTTATATACGAGTACATCTTCAAAGCCTAAACGTCTCAGCATTTCACTCTGAGAAAGTCCAAGAGCAAGCCGAATCTGTAAAAGCTTTTCAGCTAGACGCTCCGTCTTCTGACGCGCCGCTCCCATCAGGAATCCCCTCCTGATTGAGCAGCGATTACAAGATAAGACTTGCCTTTATACCGTGTACGGTATAGACTATGCTCGCTCAACTTGTCCGCCGTGAGAATGAACCTTTCATTCAGAACGGCGATGCTCATTACTTCAAGTTGAGGTGTGAGCGACGCATTTGCCGTTGTTAATTTTCAATTACCAGACCGCGCGCCATCTTACCAAAACGACGCGCATCTTCACATCACAAAGGATGCTTCACATGAGAACAACTATCCGCACTGAATATCAAGCCAAAGTGATAAATGACAATGGCCTCACGCGCGGCAAAGTCCCTGCTCCACTCTTGCGACAGATGGGCGCTCGCGCAGGCGACTACATGATGTTTCGCCTGAGAGGTGCGGGCAAGGTAGAGATGCGCCTGTCGCGTTCAAAGAAATCAGCCAAAGGGAGAGCTAAGAGGCGCTAAGAGAGTCTCGCACGTCCGCGAGGGTGGGAGCGGATGGTGCGGAGAGGCCGCCACCGAAGAATTTATGTTTCCAGATCGTCAAGCGCCAGCACCCGCAGTTCGTTTACACGCTTCAATGCAGCATCATTGGTCAGAAACGCTTCGCAGCCAGCATCAATCGCGGTGGCTATTTGTAAAGCATCGGGTGTGCGCAGACGATATCGTGCGCGCAGGTCAGCCGCGCTTTCGGCAATAGTTGCGTTAATAGAAAGGAGTTCAAAGTTCGCGCTATGTATTAAGAGGTCACGATAGGATTGGCAAAGGCTCGCGTTGTTTTGCAGTATGGGCTGAACTAGCACTTCGCTTAGAGTGATAACAGAGGCAATGCCGGTGATTCGCCCGTCAGCCACACGTTGAAAGATGTCTGTGACTAGAGCATCGTACTTCGGGTGAGCTTCGACAAAGTAGATGAGCGGCGAGGTATCAAAAGCCAGCCGCGTGACTCCTGACAAAGCATCATCGAGTTTTGTCATGGGCGATGGTCCCATTCGTTGCGCAATTCATTAACATAATCCTGCGCCTCTATGCCTTCCCAGATTTCTTTGCCTAATCCATGCAGTTCCATGATGCTGCGTGCCTTCTGGCTTGCGGCATTATCCGTTTGCTGCGCCAAATCACGCGCCACCAGAGCCAGCAACTTCAGCCTGTCTTCCGTCGCCAAAGGCTTGATATGTTGTGCATAGAGTTCATCAATATCCGCGCTCGACATAGCGTTTCACCTCTTCAAAGCCATTCTAACATGCTGCACATTAATTCTGCGGCGCAACTGGTTACTGCCAATGGCTGTGCGAAGCTCTATTGAGCCTTTTCGTTAAGCAACTTTTCTATCAATAGCCCAAGCGTCTCCGTCTCCTCTTTATTAACTCCGACGGTGATGTAGCGTATGACGCCGCGACGATCTATGAGGAACGTGGTCGGGATGGAAGAAACATCGTAGCGCATGTCGTTCTCGCCGCCTTGCGCGACGGCGAAACCGTAGGGCAGTTGATTGTCCTGCTTGAAGCGGCGCAGGTAGCTCAGGGATTCCTTGATCGGCACGTCTCGCTTTAGAATCTCCTCCACATCATCATGGTGCGTGAGGCCGAGGATGACGAGTCCTTTCTCTTTATACTTGTCGTGCCAGCTCTTCAAATGCGGAAAGGTCTGGCGGCAAGGCACGCACCACGGTGCCCAGAAATCCAGCAGCACGACTTGCCCGCGAAGGTCTGAGAGCTTAACGGGCTTCTGGTCTATCCAATCTTTGATGACAAGCTCAGGCGCGGCCTCTGTGTTCGCCTTTGTGTCTTCAACCAATTTGAGCGCACCCACAGGACGGCCCAGACTGACGAGACGGTTCGTGGCCTTCCTGTAGAGTCCGCTCGAAGGCATCCTTAAAGCCGTCTGCCGCATATCTTCCATCACCTTCGCGGCCTCGTCCGTCTTCTTCATATCCAGATAGATGTCCGCGAGAAAATTGGCGGAGAGGTTAAG
>JBAWGU010000659.1:0-3733 GCA_049593215.1 Pyrinomonadaceae bacterium | reverse complement strand
TCTCTGCGGTGAATCTTATTTTCCGCACTTTCAAGAAAGAATAGACCCTCTGCTCGCGGGTGGACAGGTCTGACAAAATTTGTTAGCCTCTTGACTGTTCATGGACAAGCGGACAGTGATGTTCGCTTGTTTTCTTTTGTGCAGTTCTTTCGGCGGCACCGCATCAAGGATGCAAGCCCCCAACTTCGGCTGACAATTCGTTTTGTCTCCTAGAGCCGGAGGTCGAGTCATAGATAGGAACGGACTCGCGCGCCGCGCCGTCGAAAGGTTGTATTCAACCTCGGACAGGAGAACCGATTTAATGAAATCCCTCTTTGGCGGAAGTGCGGCTGTAGCCACCGCATTAATCACCGCCGCAGTTCTTTTTCAGGCTAAACCATCAACCGCAGAAACTTTCACGCGCCTGCAAGAGCCAACGGGCAAGCAGGAGCCAAAACCCGACGAACAGAAAAAACTGACCCTCCCCGACTCGATTGCCGTGCCTCCGGCATTGCAAACGGAAGAGACGGCTGGGGGACTTACGCCTGCTGACGCGAGCGCGCCTCTCAAGATCAAAACGATCATGGAAGAGCCGCCCGCCATGAATGTCAGAAACGGCGAAGAGATTGCCGAGATTGTGCCCGCCGTTCCACCGCAGTTTTACATGGCGACGGCTTACAGCTTTACAGGACGCACAGCGAGCGGAAGAGGTGTCGCCAAAGGCTTGATTGCCGCAGACACTTCCGTGCTCCCTTTGGGCACACGCGTCCGTCTTGAAGCAGGCCCGTATAGCGGCGAATACGTTGTCGCAGATCGCGGCTCTGCCGTGCGCGGGCGTCGCATAGATGTCTGGGTCCCTTCGACGCGCGAAGCCTTTCGCTTCGGACGCCGCAGCGTCAAGCTCACAGTGCTGAGCTTCGGCGCAAGACATCAGGCGAAAGCGAAAAGGTAAAAGCAAAAAGTAGAATTAGATGATCTGAGCGGAGAAGCGGAACTAGGGCCGTTTCTCCGCTCTTTGCTTTTAAGGATTAGTCAGAACCGCCTGCGGTAGCGGGCGGGTCAAAGCAGGCATCAGATTGCCAGATGAAATTTAAGAAGCGGGGGCAAGCCCGCCTTCCTGACTGCGCCCTGTTGTGTTGAAAGATTTGATTAACAGAATCTCTTAAGCTCTGTTGAAAGATTCAACTCCCGGAGTCTCGCAGGTCTGGAAGGGTGGCTTGCCTCCGCTTCTTTCTTATTCTTGCGATTACCCGCCCGCTACCGCAGGCGGTTCTGACATGACGCTGCTTAAACATGCTAAGATGCTCGCATCAATCTCAAGCTGAAAATCTGATTGTTGAATGATGTTCGCGTTGAGTGTGCTTAACTTGTTGGTGTGGGCTGCGTGGGGCACGGTCTTGTTGTGGGCGTTCGGAGCTTTGTTGACGCTGCACGCCCTGACGCGACAGAAGCCTTTAGAGCCTGCCGCTCCGTCTGGTCCTCTGATGACAGGTGACGCGCCGCTCGTCTCCATACTCGTTCCCGCGCGCAACGAAGAGCACCGCGTGCTGGACCACTGCATCCGCTCGTTTCTCTCGCAGGACTACGGACGCTTTGAGGTTGTCGCCGTCAATGATCGTTCGACGGATGCGACCGCTTCGATTCTGCGCGCGATTGCGAGAGCGGATGAGAGGCTGAAAGTTGTCGAAGGCGTTGAGCCGCCCGCAGGCTGGCTCGGCAAGCCGCACGCTTTGCAGGAGGGCTTTGAGGCTTCGTCCGGTGAATGGGCGCTGGCGACTGATGCCGACATGATTTTTGAGAAGACTGCTGTGCGGACTGCTGTCGCACATGCCCTCAAAGGAAACTACGATGCTGTGACTCTGATTCCGAGCGTCGTGTGTCTCAGCTTTTGGGAGCGAGTCTTTATGCCTGCGTTCGGGTGGTTCATGTTGATGGTCCTGCCCGTGCATCGCGTCAACGATCCGCGTCGTCCTGAATCGCTCGGCGTTGGAGGCTTCTTTCTGATTCGTCGCGCGGCTCTGAAGGGTGTGGGCGAGTACGGGGCTGTGCGCGCGGAGGTTGCGGAAGACTTGCGCATGGGAGAGATTCTGAAGGGAGCGGGCGCACGTCTGCGTCTTGAGTATGCACCTGCTCTGGCGTCTACGCGTATGCAGACGAATTTTCGTGAAATCTGGGAAGGGTTCACGAAAAATCTTTTCGCGGGCGCGAAGTTCAATCTCTTTCAGACTCTTGCAGGCGGAATCGCCGTCACACTTTTTGCAGTCGCTCCTCTGCTGGTTGCAGTCGCTTCTCTGTTGGCGCTGCTCGCGGGAGCGCAGGGCGAGTGGCTGCGCCTCTTCGTTCCGACATTCATCGTCTGGACCATTCAGGTTGCAATCTTCGCTCTCATCAACAGGTGGTCGGAGGTTCCCGTCGCGTATGCTTTCACAGTTCCTCTGGGCTACGCGCTCTTTGTTGCGATACTCTTTAACTCTGCCGTGCGGATAGCGACGGGGCGCGGTGTGACATGGAAGGGACGCAGGCTCTACGAGCGCGCAGGCGTGCGCCCGCCGCGTGGCACGCCGCCAACGCCTGACCTGCCTGTTGCAGATGAATGAGCTGTTTACTACCGTTCGGTTAAATGAAAAGAGAAATGTTTTGATGAGCGAAGAGAATAAAGACATTCCTGAGCCTGAACCTCTGGTGGAAGTGACGCGCGGCTCGATTACTGAATCGCGGCATCGCGGCCACATCGTCGCCGTTGACGGTGACGGAAAAATTGTCGCACGCGCAGGCGCACCTGAGACGGTCACGTACATGCGCTCTTCATGTAAGCCTTTTCAGGCGATGCCGCTCATCGCATCCGGCGCGGCGGATCGTTTCGGCTTCGACTCGCGCGAGATTGCCGTCGCGTGCGCTTCACATAACGGCGAGCCGATTCATGTCGAGACGGTGGCAGGGATGCTGCGCAAGATCGGTTTGGACGAGACGGCTTTGAAGTGCGGCGTGCATGAGCCTTTCAGCGCGGAAGAGACGCGCAAGCTGAGAGAGCGCAATGCGAGGCCGAGCGTCTTGCAGAATAACTGTTCGGGCAAGCACACGGGGATGCTTGCGCTCGCGCTCCACTTGGACGCGCCTGTGGAAACTTATGATCTGCCGGAGAGTCCTGTGCAGATTTTGATTGGCCGCGCGGTGGCGCAGTTTTCAGGCGTGCCGATAGAAGACCTTGCCGTTGGCATTGACGGTTGCGGCGTTCCCGTCTTCGGGATGAGCGTGCGCGCGATGGCCCTGATGTACGCGCGTCTGGTCAACGCGCCCGCAGAGTTTAATGAAGCGACTCGCGATGCTTGCAGGCGAATTTCCGGGGCAATGATCTCTCATCCAGAACTTGTCGGCGGCGAGAGCGAGCGGCTGGACACGATGATGATGAGAGCGGCGAGCGGGCGTTTGATTTCGAAGATTGGCGCGGAGGGCGTTTACACAATCGGCGTGCTGCCCTGTGAAGAGTGGCCGCGCGGTCTGGGCTTTGCGCTCAAGCTCGAAGATGGAGAAGACCGTCGCGCACGCCCGACCGTCGTCATCGAATCCCTGCGCCAACTCGGAGTGCTCGAAGGTGAATCTCTCGAAGCCATCGCGCCCTACTCTCGCTTCGCCGTCCGCAATCACAGGGGCGAGCAGGTCGGTGAAGTCCGCGCTGATTTTAAGTTAAAGATGGCAGACAACAATTAAGCGTCTTGTTTTCTTTGCGTCTTTGCGCCTTTGCGCGAACTTAATC
>JBAWGU010000658.1:0-14722 GCA_049593215.1 Pyrinomonadaceae bacterium | reverse complement strand
ATGCTGAAGAGATGCAGTAAATTCCCGCTACTGAAAACGCGCGGGAACCGGAGGCTTCTCTTCGTTGCGGAATTAACCGCCTCCCGTCGGGTCTGTCGGCGGGTCACCCAAACTTCTTGATGCGCCGCCGCCTGTGGGATCGGTCGGTGGATCACCGGCAGGTCGTGGTGTGCCGCCTCCCGTCGGGTCTGTCGGCGGATCGCCAGTGTCTTCCGTCCCTCCGTCGTCCGGCGGAGGGACGTCTGTACCGCCACCAGTGGGATCGGTTGGCGGATCGCCGGTTCCAAAGCTGTAACTCTGTGCTGTGCTTTGATCGCTTTCATCGTCTTGAAACATTTCGTTGTCTCCTTTACCAATCAGTGAGGTTGCGAGTGTCGGCGCATTTAAGAGCCGCCGAGTTGTTTGTGAAACAGTTGAACGTCCGGTCTCGCCATGTAGCTGTTAAAATCATCCTGCCTCCACCTCTGCTGAAGTTGAGACAAGACCTCTGAGGCACGCGCAAGCTGATCTCTGGCCGCCCCGTCGTCGCCTTTGCGCTGGCTCGCGCGAGCGGCAACGAGCCAGGCACGCCATTCGGATTCCTGCTGGCCTGCGCGCGCGAATCTTTCCTGAGCCTTGAGCGCATTGCTGAGAGCTTTATCCATCTCGCCCGCTTCATACTCCGCTTCCGCCAGAGCCAGCAACATTCTCGAAATCAGAGTGGCGTCGCCGCCGCGCTCTGCCATCGTCACGGCCTCTTCACACGCGCGCACTCCCTCACGAGTCGCGCCTGAGAGAGCCTGTGCCAGCCCGAGCACGCTCTTTGCCGGGACAGAAATATCTTCATACTGTTTGCCGCTGGTTAAGGCAAGAGCTTGCTCGCTCTCCGCTTGCGCCACTTGAAAGCGATGCTGGCTGAGCGCAATCTCCGCGTTGCGTAAATGAATTTCGGGAAGCACAGCCTTGTAATTCGCGTCCGGCTGTTCCGCCAGCTCTTTCGCTTGGGCAAGGGCGCGGGCGGCATCGTCGAAAAGGCCAAGCTGCGCATACACGTGGCCGCGATTCATCAGGTTGTAAGCAATATTCAAATTGTCTCCGAGAGTCTTCCAGATCGCATAGCTCTCATCATAGCGGGCGCGGGCTTCGGCGTAACGCTCCTGTTCTGAAAGGACCATGGCGATGTCGCCAAGCGATGTCGCTATCTGTCGCTGGTCTCTGGCCTGCTGCGCAAGTTGCAGTTTTGTTTGAAACGCATTGAGCGCTTCGTTGTAATCTCCTTTGCGGCGATTAGCGCGCCCGATTGAAGTGAGGCAGATGTTGACTTCGCGCGGGTAGTTGTTGTGCCGGAAGAATTCGAGCGCCTGCTGAACCATCTGCAAGCCTTCGTCTGTGCGAAGCTGTTGAATGCGCAGCGCGCCGAGATTTTGCAGGCCGAACGCCACTAGCTGCATGGACTTGTTAGCACGCGCAAAGTCGAGTGCGCGCGTGAACTCTCTCTCCGCGCTGTCATAGTCGCCGCCAGCAGAAAAAGCGCTCCCCAGACTGATGATGCCGCGCACAATCGGATTCTCAAGACCTTTGTTCTGCGCAAACTCTATGGCGTCTTCGGCATCTTTCTGCGCTTCTGCGGTCTTGCCTTCATCATAAGAGAGACGGCTCAGCGCAAGCATCGTGTTGATTTGCTGAAGCTCACTGCTGTTGGCTTTCGCCAGATCAAAAGCCAGTTCCAGATTTGTGCGCGATTCCGCGCGATTCGTGCCGCGCAGCAGCAGCCCGCGTTGATAGAGAACCTCCGTGTGGCCTTCGACGTTGCCCATCGCCTGAAAGAGCGCGTCCGCTTTATCGAAGGCGGAGGTTGCGCTCGCAGACTGCTCCTTGCGTGTAAAGTAGAGGATGCCGACTCTTAAGTAAGCCGTCGCATACTGCGGATCACGATTCGTGGCTTCAGCATAATTCTTGATTGCCTCGTCAATCTGCTCGTTCTTCTCAAGGGCGCGTCCCAGATCAACATAGACCTGCGGGCGTTCGGGCGTGAGGCGTGCAATCTCACGATAAGCGACCACCGACGCTCCGTAATTGCGCGTGGCAACCGCGCTGATGGCGTCCATGTAGAGCCGCTCCGAGTTTGGAAGGATGGAGCGGTCCGGCACAAGCGAACCGGCTTTCAAGAGTTCCGTCTTGGCCTTGTCTGCGTAATCAAGCTCCATCCATGCTTCTGCGAGACGCGCGTGCGCCAGAGCGAACTTGTCGTCAATGCTGACGGCCTGCTCAAGAGCTTTGCTGGCGCGATAGTAAGCGCCTTCGCGCAGGGCATCGTCGCCCTTGTTGTACCACGCTTGCGCTTCGGGCAGAGGCTCATGAGGCTTGGGCCTGAGCGCGTAAATGATAACCCACACGCCCGCGCTGAGGAGCAGCAGCGCAATCAGAAAAGAGCTAATGGAAAGGCGCGGGCGGCGTATCGCATCCGAGATCGTCAGGAGCGCGCTTGGATGATGAGTCCTCGAAGCTTGCGCGTTGCGCGGCGTGCGCGCTTCGTCGTGGCTGAGCGTGCCATGCGCTGCGCGCAAATCTTCAAGCATCTCGTCAGCCGTCTGGTAACGCTCTTCAGGCTTCTTCGCCAGCGCCTTGAGTGTGACGCGATCAAGCTCCGGCGAGACGAGCGGATTTATATTTGACGGCGGCGGCGGATTAACGTGTATGACCTGCGCGCCAATCTCCAGCACACTGCTGCCTGAAAAAGCTGGCTGGCCCGTGATGCACTCGTAGAGCAACGCGCCCGCTGCGAAGAGATCGCTGCGCCCGTCAATAGTGCCGCTCGTCGCCTGTTCGGGAGAGAGATAGAGCGGCGTGCCGACGACAATGTTGCTGCGCGTGCGCGTCGCCAGCAGCGTCTGCGCGTCAGGATTAGCCGCGAGCGACTGCTCATCATTCATATGCTTGGCGAGTCCGAAGTCCAGGACTTTAACCTGCCCGCGCTCTGTGACGATGACGTTCGACGGCTTGATGTCACGATGAATGATGCCGTGAGCGTGCGCTTCCGAGAGAGCTTCGCAGACGGATTCGATAATCTTCACTGCACGCCAGACAGTGAGCGCGCTCTCGTTCAAGAGGTCGTGCAGGGTCTTGCCGTCAACCAGTTCCATGACAATGAAAGGCTGACCGTCCGCCGCTTCTCCGTACTCATAGACGTGCGCGATGTTCTGGTGCGAGAGAGCAGAGACGGCGCGAGCTTCTCTGAGGAATCGCGCGCGGTAGTGATGGTCCTGCGCGGAGAGAAACTTGATGGCGACGCGGCGTCCCAGATTGACATCTTCCGCAGTATAGACGACGCCCATCCCGCCCTCGCCGAGCTTCTCTAAAATACGGTAATGCGAGACAGTTTGGCCGATCATCACTACTGGGCTTCCCGAAAGAGCCTGGCACGAGGGAAGATGTGACAAAAGCAAAGCAGCCTCGAAAGGGTGAATCCCGTGTCAGCTCTTTGCCGAGCAGATTCCATCTGTGCCAGCATTCTGCGCTAAAGGCAAAGCTATTTCAAGGTAAAACGGAAAATCATCGAGAGAGGTTCGATTCGCTTGAAATGAAAAGGGCGAGACGGCTGTGCGTTGCGAGATGGTGGTTGCGCGCGGATGCGCTTCGCCTTGAGTTAAAGAGATGAGGCTACCGCAGTGCCCGTCTTTACGATAGCCTCATCTTTGCTCACTCTCTACCAACCTCCTGAGTGAAGGGTGAGCATCCGCTTGCGCCTACCCTCAACGGCGAAGCGGCTTGAAGGCAGAGCCTGTCCCCACGCTACAAGCTTGCCTGCAAATGTAGATGAACGCGACTACGCCTTTCGCTCATCCGTTATCTGGAGCTTTTTCGCTTACCCTTTAACTTATTTTTGGCACGCGCCAGACTTAAAGACACTTTGCCGTCCCTGCCGATGCGGAACACAACGTAGTCGCCGGACTTTGCGCCCATCATTCTGACAAGCGGCGCGGGAATCTTGCCCCTGATGACGCCCTGATAATCTGCGATCCTGGCAAAATATTCATTAGAAATCATAGGTCTTCTTGGCATTGCCGTTACCTCCCTCTCTCACTGAGCAAACGCAAAATGCTTTCCGCTAACAGACGTATATCCTCCGGCTTTCTTAAAAACAGGTCTGCGCCTGCATTAAGAGCTTCACGACGAACGTGGCTGGCGGAAAACATGATGATTGGAATGTGTTGACGATGAGCAAGCCTTCGCACTTCGCGCACAAGCTCTAAGCCGCTCATCACAGGCAGGTCGTAATCAACGATTACGAGATGATAAGGCTTTGCGCTCCTGATCTCTTCCAGCCCCGCCGCTCCGTTGACGCGAGTCTCAACGCTCCACCCTTCAACTTCCAAAGTCTCTCGCACAGCCTCCGCCACCACAGCATTGTCCTCAACATACAAAACATTGACCGCCTCCACCCCTTTCTTCGCCACGCAAGAAGCCTTATTTGGTTTCTCTCGAAGAACGTAACCTCGCTTCCTCTGCGCCACAGGCTTCCTCTTATGCAACAGATTCCTGTGAT
This sequence comes from Pyrinomonadaceae bacterium, assembly GCA_049593215.1. GTDB lineage: Bacteria > Acidobacteriota > Blastocatellia > Pyrinomonadales > Pyrinomonadaceae > JBAWGU01. Next base: position 10,197 of record JBAWGU010000658.1, on the reverse strand, counting down.
ACTTCCTCAGCAGATAATTCAAAGACTCATGGTGAATCCCCAGCCTCCTCGCCGCCCGCGTAATACTCCCCCCCTCCAACTCCAACGCCTGCTCAATAAACCGCTCCTCATACACCCGCACCGCCTTCGACAGCTTAAAATTCTTACTGCTCACATCCGGCCCATACAATCTCTTCGTCACCACCCGCGCACACTTCCTCAACCTCGCAATGTCCTCCGCATCCTGACTCTCCTTCAATAACTCATCCGCCCGCCGGTACACCTTATGAAGCTCAACCACCGACAGCCTCTCCGCATGTTCTTCGATTAACGTGAGGGCAGCATGAGCCGCATTACAGGGCGAGCCAGCATCAATCGCCAGCTTCATCGCACGGCGAAGGATGCTTATAGATTTTTCATAAACTTCAAGCTTCGCTAAGGCGATTCCTTGAATGGTTAAAGCATCAGCTAATAGCGCAGACTCACCGCCTTGCTCAAAAGTAATTACGACATTAGTAATGATTTTTTCTGCTTCTTCGTAGCGCCCCTCTGCGATTAAAACCCTCACCCGTGTTTCATTAACTTGCGTTAAGAGGCCGTCATCTTTCAGTCGAATTATCATCCTGATAGCACGCTCAAGGTTCTCATGCGCTTCCTGAAAGCGCCCCAATTTGTAAAGCAGCATGACGAGATTGTTTAGATTAATAGCGCAGTATCGCTCATGGCCTGCTTGTTCATAATGGTAAATTGCGGCAGTAAATTCGATAATAGCTCTATCAGAGTAGTCAATTCGGTTCTCTGCGGTAGCTAGTCTCCGCAAGACTAATCCCATCTGACCGTGCCATCTACCCTTGATAGCATCATTAGAGTTTTCAAAAAATGGTTGAGCCTCTTTGAGAATATTCCAAGCGTCGTGGTAGCGGCCTAACCAAATTTCTACCATCGTTCGCCTAATAAGTATTTTAGCTTTTAAATCAATATTATCTCCCGCGTTTGCTATAGCTTCTTTTAGTGTTGTTCGTGTTTTATCAAAAGCGCCAAGACGCCAGTGGCACATACAAAGTTCATATTGAGCTTCTGACACTCTCGCCGTAAGACGTTGAGAACTAAAAATACGAATAGCCTCAACTAGAAAGTCTCTAGCTTTATCCTGCGCATCATGAACTTGCCGTGCGCTGCCAAGCCAGCCTGTCAAGCTACCGCATTGCAGGAGAACTTCGGCTTGAGCGGCAATCGAGAGTCCTTTTAAGGATGGACGTTTACCAATTCCATGCCAGAATGCGCCTAATGCCTGTTGAGCAAGTTCATATTGGCCTTTATGAATAAACTCGGCGGCCAAGCGACAACGAAGTAAAGCGCGTTGATTGCGGGTAAGGGTAAGATCATCTAGTTCTTGTAGGCGTTCATCTGCTATGTTCATGTGAGGATATCCTCTCTGTATACTTGCAACTGTGTTGCGGAAACATCAAAACCGCCGCTCCTTGAGAAGGAGACGGCGGTCACGTTGACTAACCCTCATAAAACGAAAGGGAAAAACGATGCGAAGATTTATGAGTGCTTCACTACTCTCGTTGGTATTAGCCTGTTCAGCCTATGCTGGTGATATACCAAACGCCATAGTTGGCGATGTACCGAACGACGCAACAGCCGGGGAAATGCCGTTCGGTGAAAACGGTGAAATTCCAAACGGCGCAATCGGCGATATACCCTACGGCGCGACAGCCGGGATAACGCTGACGATTCTCACAAGCGTGCTCAATCTAGGATAAGCACGGCTTAAAAATTCCATCAATTCCACTGGGCTGTCGTGAGACTTCGGCGGCACGGGTTGAGTGTGCCTGCACATTAGGTAAATTGTGCCCGCACATAATAGCAAGATTCGCCGTAATGTAAATAAAAATTTTGCGGGAAATCCGGCTCTATGCAACACTGTTGCATCAGGGCGGCAAGTATTCATCAATTCCTTGTTGCGGCTGACCCATCTTCATTAATTTGTCGTCAGATAATTCATGCGGATGCTAAAAGCGCAAGCCACAATCACCAGATAATTTAACTATCCAAATGATAAGAAGAGAGCGGTAAGAGATGAAAGATCGCCGCTCTCTTCTTCAACTATGATGAGGGTGTCTCTTTAGTGCGCCGCCAAGAGGAACCCGTCCCAAGCCCAACGCCCGACCTGAGCGCCTTTCGCATCCTTCAACTTCGCTCGATAGCGAAATTGATTGCCGTATTGGTCAACTCGCTTCGATTCCCTCTAATCCAAATCAATCGAATGCACACCAAGCTCAGGCAGTGTGTGCAACTCATTTGATTCTGAGATGCCGTTGTGATTCGTGTCCTGCCATAAACGAAGTGATGAGAAGATTGAATCCTTCTTGTTGATTAATCCATCTCCATTACCGCCGTTGGCAGTCTTGTCGTACACAGCCAAAGCGAGAAAGCCATTCTTCTCTTCTCCTGCTGGCGGTGTTGGCTGCGGGGTGAAGTTGCCGAAGAGTTCTGAGCCGTTATCTATCAATCCATTGCCATTACGGTCGAGTGCGAGCCAGGCATCATCAGCATCAGCAGATGTCCAGGCAAATTGTTCCGCCACTCCCTTGGCTCTCAAGTCAAAGCGCACTCCATCCATCGCACTGGTTAAGCTAAATCCATTGCCTGAGATGTCTATCAGTATCGGAGAGCCGTCATTACACTGACACAGATTAGAATCCCAATTTGTGCAGGTAGAGATTTCCGATGCACAGTTTAAGCAGTGGTGTTGATGATGCGGGTCAGGCATACACTCTGTGGAGGTGGAGCTACAGCTATTAGTTGTAAAGCTCCAATAGTATCCATCGGCTTAGCACGATTGCTCATCTGAAGGGAAACACTCATAGCCGCTACCCGTAAAATTCCATGACCAGCCGATAGCTTGGCATTCCGCTTGGGTAGTCGGTCGTGGCGTCGGTGTTGGCGTTGGAGGGGGGCAATAATTACCAGCTATTTTAGCAGCTTCAATGTCGCAGCTAGTAGGTGAAGTGAAGCCATGAGTAGCATCATTATAATCATCGGCGTTATCCATGGCTGACCCACAAAAGTCGCCTGATACACAGTGGCGTAAGCCAAAAGTATGACCAACTTCATGGACCACCGTCTTTTCAAATGCTGTTATGTCTGTCACACGTTGATCTATTTTCATATTTGCAAAGTGGAGTGCAGCGCCACCAGTTGCTAAAGAAGTGCTTGCTGAGTCTCCTGAACCATCTGGGTTGAGGGGTATGCGTATTTTGCTAACATTCACATAATTCCCGCTAGTAATGAAACTAGAAGAACCAGCGTTACCTACAATGAACGAAAATTGAACGTTAGCACAGGCGAGAAGTCCAGTCTGCCAACTATTGAAGGCATCATTTATCGCCTGTACTTCGGCATCAGTAAAGCTATAGCTAATGCTGTCTTGAGAAGGATTATGGATAATATTAACCGTCACCTGTGTATTTTTCGCCCAGGCATCATATGACCGTAGGGGATCTGTTCCAACCCTTATTGGCTCCAGACTTGGGCAACTTATCTGTGCACTAATGGTTGGGCTTAATTGTAAAAGAAGCAGAGTTAACAAAACCCAGAGATAGCATGATGAGGTATGAGGGTCGCGCACGCAGAAGTTTCATCGGCTTTGTTTTTCTCCTCCCACCGATACTTGAGAGGAGTCTGTGATAGCCTTCCTGACAGTATTCAAGAAAGTTGTCTCATCAGAACCTTTGTAAACAGCGTGGCGAGTCACATCATCAATTGGGTAAACCCTGCCCCCTCGCAATTCGTAGGCTGTTAAAAGGAGAAAGTCTGTCGGTTGCTCAGTGCACTTTAGGAATAATAAATACCGCCCGCCAACATGCAATGCCCCTTGGCCGGATAGTCTGAATAGCTGAACATGCCCGGATGGAAACCTGATACGTCCACCTTCACGTTCGGCAATTAATTCCATATTAGGTACAAGGGATGCACCGCTTTTATCTTTTAGAATTTCGTTGATCTCTATCTTGAATTCGGAGTAGACCCCTGATTTGTCTGGCGATAGAAAGGCTTGTGTATTAGTTACCCTACCAAGAACAATAGCATCACTTTTGCTAACTGGAAGTGCTGGTAAGCGTTCTATCCAACTTTCAGCCTCGGTAACTTCTACGTCCCCGGGAAATTCTTCCACTTTCGCCGGAAGGTTGTTATAGCGAAGACCTTTCGCATATCTTTTGGTTTGTTTTTCTTGAGCAGAAGGCTCTGACGTTGAATAGTCAACGATGGGCATTTGGCTCTCGTCAGTGTTCTTCTGTTGAGCATTGTTAGATTTACTTTGCCCGTTTAGCGATGTCATTGCTGCTACCATTGCGATAGCTAACAGAGCAAAGATCAGCCACAAGGCTCTCTTGCGTGTCTTCATGTAGAACTCTCCTTCGGAATTAATCGTTTTAACTAATCAGCTCATATCTTAACTATATTACTGACTATTTTTGGTATGGAGTTTAACAGGAGCAAGACTCTATGAGGAGTGAGGCTCTTGCCAGCTTAGCAACAAGCGACAGCCAACTCTATACTCTCAACATTTGAGCGCGTCAAGAAATTATTTGTGTCGGATTCAGATCGTTGCAACACTGTTGCATGGGGCAGGATTTAGCATGTCTATGCGGCGATAAATGAAGGGCACGAAAACTAAAGCAAATGAATTCGTGCCCTCTTTTTATAGATTAAGCGAGCGGCGCGGCCTGTGCCGTTCGCTTTGAGGTTCTGGGCAATTCAGAGATGGAGCGTTAGCCGCCCGGGACGATAATTGGCTCTTCGCCTCGTGAGCGAGCGCCGCCCGGGACAATGATTGGCTCTTCGCCGAAGGCGCGAGTGTCTTGCTCAATCTCCGGGTTTGCCTCTGATTTCTGGGGCTGTTTCTTTTTGGTTTGCTTGTTAGTTGAGCCAGTCTTGTTTGACTTGGGGCGGCTCGACTTCTTGTTCGTGGGCATTGTAGTTCTCCTCCTTAGTGAGTTTATTTACTGGCAGAAAGAATTTCTTCCAGTTGCTTGCGGTAGTACTGAATGTCCGGCCTTGCCAGATATTGTTTGAAACTTTCTTCTCCAAGTCGTTGCTGCAAACTCGTCAACGCTTCTTCTGCGTGGGATTTCTGGGTGCGCGCGTCATCGAGTTTGTTGAGACGAACGCTTGAGCGCGCGGCGATGAGCCATGAGCGCCACTCGGACTCTTTCTGGCCTGCGCGCGCAAAACTCTCTTTCGCGCTCAAGGCATTTTTCAAAGCGCCCTCCGCATCTCCATTCTCTAACAAGGCTTCGGAGAGCGCGAGCGTGGCTTTCGAGAGCAGGTAGGGGTCGCCTGTGCCCTCTTGCATCGCTTTGTCTGCTAGTTGAGACGCTTGTTCGCAAGAACTCTTGCCTTCTACTTTCGCGCCTGAAAGCAGTTGCGCCGTGCAGTTAATTCTTTGCGCTTCGATGAGAGCGTCCGGCGGGCGGGCGGGCGAGAGCGCGAGCGCCTGATGCGCGTTTGCTTTTGCATCGGCAAAGCGACGCTCGGCCAGAGCCATCTCGGCATATTCCAGATAGACGGAAGAGAGCAACTGCTTAGCATTGCTATCGGGTCTTTCGGCGATGGCTTTCGCTTTATCCAGAGCTTCACGCGCCTCTTTCATGCGTCCAAGATAGCGGAAGATCATGCCTAGATTGACCTGGCTGTTGCCAATGTCTCTTTGATTTCCTGTTGATTGATTGATCGTCAATCTGGCCTGATAGTGTTCCAGAGCCTGCGCGTACTGCTCCTGCTGCGTCAGGACCAGACCGATGCCTTCGTGCGAGAGACCTTCCTGCGAAGGATCGCCGACCTGCCTGGCTACTTCGAGAAGTTGTTGGAACGATTTAAGCGCATTATCGTAATCGCCCTTGCGACGTTTGGCGCGTCCGAGCAGGGTAAGGCAGAGCGCAACCTCACGGTTATAGTTTCCTTCTTTGTAGAAGGGCAGAGCCTGTTCGACATACTTGATGGCTTCATCCGCGTTGCCCTGTTGCATACGCAGGCTGCCGAACGAAACTTGCGCGCGCGCGACGTAGCGACGCGCATTGTTGCGCTCGGCAAACTCAAGAGCCTGTTTGTAGTAGCTTTCGGCCTGCTCTAAATCGTTCTTGACCAGATAGACGTTGCCCAAATCAACGAGGCCGCGCGCCGTCAGCGTCTCCATGCTGTTCGAGCGAGCCAGATCAATCGCCTCGTGAGCGTAGTCTTGCGCCTGCGTCATATTATTTTCGATGATGGCGGCGCTGCTCAGCAGTAGTAGAGATTTAATCTGTTGATATTGATTACTGGTTGTGCGCGCAATGGCAAGCGACTGTTCCAACTCTTTACGGGCGTCTGCAATCTTGCCGATGTTACGGAAGAGAAAGCCGCGCTGGAAATGAACTTCAGCCTGGCCCTCAACATTGCTGAGCGTGCGATAGAGGTCGTCCGCTTTATCGAAGGCAGCCGCAGCGTTCGCCATCTCAAGCTGGCGGCCATAGAGAATGCCTACGCGCAGGTGTGCCGTCGGGTACTGCTGGTCACGACCGGCAGCCTCACGATAACTCTCTATCGCTCTCTTGTTATCATTTGCATTCTCATAGGCGCGGCCCAAGTCAACAAAGGCGTGCGGCTTCTCCTGATCGGAAACCTGCTGCGCGAGTTGCTGATAATCTCTGGCAGCGCGCGCAAAGTCGCGCGTGATCGTAGCCGTAATCGCATCAAACCTGAGCGCGTCGAGCGCAGGGAGCGACGAGCGGTCTGTCACCAGAGAGTTGGCGCGCAAAAGCTCGGTCTTGGCCTTGTCCGTGTAATCAAGCTCGGTCCATGCTTCTGCGAGGCGCGCGTGCGCCAGAGCGAATTGGTCGTCTGCGCGCACAGCCTCTTGCAGAGCTTTGCTCGCGGTGTAGTATGCGCCCTCTTGCAGCGCGCTCGTTCCGGCTTCGTACCAACGCTTCGCCTCCGCAGTCGGCTGATGCGGCGCAGAATGCCAGCCGCGCAGCGCGAACCAGAGAACGAGCGCGGCTACTGCGAGCGAGATGACGTAGAAGGCGACGGAGAGGCGCGGGCGGCGCAGTGTTCTTGAGATGGTGTTGAGCGCGCTCTGTTGTGATTTTGAATCGAGCGCGAGACGCTCTGTGCGCTCGTCGCTGTCTGTGAGCATGAGGCGCACGGAGCGCAAGTCTTTGAGCATCTCGTCAGCCGTCTGGTAACGCTCTTCAGGCTTCTTCGCCAGCGCCTTCATCGTTACCTGATCGAGTTCGACGGGGATGCGCGCGTTTGTCTTTGAAGGCGGCGGCGGGTCTACGTGTAGGACCTGCGCGCCAATCTCTATCACGCTCATGCCGGAGAACGCAGGACGGCCCGTGATGCACTCGTAGAGCAGCACCCCGGCGGCAAAGATGTCGCTGCGCGCGTCAACGCTTGAGCCTGTGGCCTGTTCGGGCGAGAGATAGAGCGGCGTGCCGACGACGATGCCGCTCTGCGTATGCGTGGCGAGCAACGTGCGCGCCTCCGGGTCTGTCGAATGAAGGCTCTCGTCGTAAATCTGCTTGGCGAGTCCGAAGTCTAAAACTTTAACCTGCCCGCGCTCCGTGACAATGACATTCAATGGCTTGATGTCACGATGAATGATGCCGTGAGCGTGCGCTTCCGAGAGAGCTTCGCAAACTGATTCGATAATCTCCACTGCGCGCCAGAGCGTGAGCGCGCTCTCATGCAGCAGGTCGGAGAGAATCTTGCCGTTGACCAGTTCCATGACGATAAACGGAAGCTCGTCTTTGGTCTCACCATACTCGTAGATGTGCGCGATGTTGGGATGCGAAAGAGCGGAGACAGCACGAGCCTCTCTGAGAAATCGCGCGCGGTAGTGATGGTCCTGCGCGGAGAGAAACTTGATGGCGACGCGGCGTCCCAAATTGACATCTTCCGCCGTGTAGACGACGCCCATCCCGCCCTCGCCGAGCTTCTCAATGATTCGATAGTGTGAAACGGTTTGGCCGATCATCACGCCGGAGACTCAAAAAAAGGAGAGCCTATGAACAGGAAAGAGCGCTGGGCATCTTTGTCCTGAAACAGAATCAAGCAGGCAGGCTTCCGCAACGAGTTTCTACATGCACGCACATTCTGCGACAAAATGAGCGGTTTTCCAAGTGTGATTTTGGCTTTTAGATTGGGGACGAATGATTGAAGGGTTGAATTTGAGCATTCCAGCAAAAAAAGCCTTGACGGACATCCTCAACAGGCAACAGCGCCGCAATGGCTTGAGTTCGACACAAAAATTCTTGACACTCTCAAATGTTGAGAGTATAGAGTCGGCGGTCGCTTGTTTTTCAATTAGCAAGAGCCTCACTCCTCAAAGGGTCCCGCTCCTGCTTAATCTCACGTCAACTTCTTTATGCGGCCCCCTAGCGTCCCCTCAGTGAGGATGTATGTCAAACTGTAAAACTTTACTTGAGAGAAAGAGAGCAATAGGCATCAGTTTTGTTTTCGTATGTTTGATTGTCTTCGGGGCAAGCGAGTGGGCTTCTCAGGGTTATTCGAGCCAGCAATCAAATCAAGAAAACAGAATTATTTTAAAGAAGACAGATTTGAACCCTCCAGTAAAAATTGTTGTCGTGAAGACGAAGAAAAAGGAGTTTGAAACAGAAAAGGAATTTCTTGATGATGACGACTGGCTCAAAGGCTTAACAATTCGTGTAGTTAATAATTCGAGTAAGAGTGTCACCTATATAGGCATTGTTCTTACTTTCCGAAGAGTTAAAGATCAAGAGGAAGGCTTACCTGCTGTCTGGACTCTTGATTATGGACTCGATCCATTTCAGTTTAAGTCTGAAGAAGCCATGCCAGAGCCTCAAGTGAGACCTCTGTTTCATGGTGATTCCATAGAAATAAACTTAACAGATGAAGAATACGATGAAATCAAACGCTTTTTGAGGGATGCCGGATTTCCCGCTAGTATTAAAAAAGTAGAGATGCATGTTATTAAAATCGGCTTTAGCGATGGAACAGCATGGAATACTGGTCACATGTATCGCCGCAATCAGAAATCCTACAAAGGATGGAGTCCGATAGATGAATCAGAAGGAGAGCGGCCACAGGGCACTGCTGGAAATGGCGCTGCTTTTTCTAAAGCTAAATTCCGATTTTATAGTGAAGAACCCGTTGCGCAATTTCTTAAATCTTGGCGGATGAAGCCCCTATCTGCGCAGCAGAAACAGTGCGGTAGTTCCCTTACATGGAGTTACAGTTGTGGTATGCAAGCAGGACATGATTGCCGATATGATATGGCAGAATTATATGAGAATCCTAATCACGTAGATGCGCTTGAGTACGCTGTGGCTCCTTGTACTACTGTTGTTAATAATGTGAAGGTTAGTTGCGGCATAAATAAACCTTCAGCGCGGAGGATAGCATGTCCTACGCCGACACCAACACCGACACCAAGTGGTGGAGGTGGTGGTTACTCATGCCCCGAAGGGGAGCAGCCATGTAATTCACCAGAGGTGTGGAACTGGGAAGCTTGCTCCTGCATCGCACCCAATACACCCTCACCCATTATTATTGATGTCTTGGGTAACGGCTTTGACCTCACATTCGCAGCGCAGGGAGTCCAATTTGACCTCAATAGCGATGGCACACCAGAACATCTCTCCTGGACTACTGCCAATGCAGATGATGCTTGGCTTGCATTAGACCGCAACGGTAACGGGACGATAGACAGCGGGCAGGAATTATTCGGCAACTACTCGCCGCAGCCCTCGCCGCCAGCAGGAGCAGAGAAGAATGGATTCCTGGCACTTTCCGAGTATGACAAGATTGATAAAGGTGGCAATGGAGACGGCGTGATTAACAAGAAGGATTTAATCTTCCCTCAGTTGCAGTTGTGGCAGGACACGAATCATAACGGCATCTCAGAATCAAATGAGTTGCACACGCTGCCTGAGCTTGGCGTGCATTCGATTGATCTCGATTACAAGGAATCTAAGCGAGTTGACCAATACGGCAATCAGTTTCGCTACCGCGCGAAAGTGAAGGATGCACGGGGAGCGCAGGTCGGGCGTTGGGCCTGGGACGTGTTCTTGCTGTCGGCTCACTAAAATCCAAAAACCAAATTCTAAAATCCAGAATTCTTCCTGAGCGCATCACGCGCGGCGCGGACTTGCGCGAGAGCTTCTGCGGCGGTGGCGGCGCGTGCTG
>JBAWGU010000657.1:0-4455 GCA_049593215.1 Pyrinomonadaceae bacterium | reverse complement strand
CCAGTTGGTGTTCTCGTCCGCGCCGATTTTGTTCGCGTGTACAGTGCCGTTGATACCGACGGCCCAGCCGTAGGCTTGCAGCGTCAACTGGCGTGCGCGCCGGTCAACGGGCTTGCCGCCCTGCGACAAGTCCCACCAGCGGCGCAGGAGGTTGAGTTGGCCGATGCGCGTTTCAAGTGCTGCGCGCTCGACCGGACTTCTGGTGTGCTTGAGCAACTCTTCCAGATTCCTCTGCCGGATGCGGCGATTGTTGATGCAGGAATCGTTCGAGGCATCGGGAAGTCCCGTTGCTTTGGCGACCTCGACGGAGTTGTCGGTTAAGCCCTGCGGCTGGCGACGCTCAAGCATCTCGGAGGTGGCCTGCGTGATGGGAAGTTGAGGGTTGTTCGGGTCAAGGAAGTCTTCGCGGTCGAGGACGAGCGTGCCGCGCTTTTTTCTCACCTGAACGCGCAAAGGGTCTATGGCGAAGAGGTCGTTGCGGATGACGATGCCGTTGCGCTCTGTGAGCTGCGCTTTGACGAAGGAGACGCGCGCATCCACGTATTCGGGCGCGTCGCTGTAGACAAGCTTTGCGTCGTCGTACCACTTCGCCTGCCTGACAGTGACGCCGACGCGTGGGCCTGTATCGTTTTTTCCGTAGCCGAAACGGCGCTCGCAGACGCCATCCTCGTCCGCTTGCAGGTGGACGAGGTTGTCTAAGTCCGGCTCTCCGGCGAGAGCGAAGGTGTAGCCGCTGACGCCGCGCGGCTCGTCCGACGGGTCCGGGTCGGTCGCCATACGCATCTGAAAATAACCTTCGAACGAAAGATAAAGCCACATCATTTTTATTCACCCCTCCCGACGTTTTTCCAGTGCGCGCGCCAATCGTCAGCAAGTCGCCGCATGTTCTCCGCCATATAGCGCAGGCGCTTGACGATGGGATCGTCCGCTGGCCGTAACTCGTAAATCCAAAGGTTGTCGAACTGCCACGCGAGGATGTCGAAGTGCCTCTGAAATTCGCTCCAGATGTCTGCGGGCGGCGGCAGCGTCAGCGCGTCTTTGGAGAGTTCAAAGCCCGGCCCGGCGTTACCCTTCTTGTCCTTGAAGGCGGGAAGCTGTGTGAGTATCTCGCTCAAGGGGCGGATGAACATCGTCATCAACGGGAAGAAGATGGCGTTCATGAAATCAACCCTCTGCGTTTTCGTCTTCGGGCTACTGCCGTAGAGGAACAGCATCATCAGAAGCATCGTCTCGTAGGTGAGGTTGAAGAGACTTGCGATCTCGCGCGTTTCGGGGCGCGTGATGATGTTGACCTCTTTGGGCGCGGTGATGTCCGGGTGCATCCTCGTCAGAGGATTACGCACGACCGGGCGCGCACCATCGAAGCCGGGTTTCTCGTCGAGCATATCGTTGAGCATGTTCGTGTAGATGCAGTAGTGCGTGTGCTCTATGTAAGCGGGCGGCGCGAGAATGCCCTCGCCCTGTTCGATGATTTCGACAATCGCGTCAATCGCGCTCTTGAGATCAACCACCTGTATGAGGTCTAAGCCATACTGGCTGAGGTCGTCCATAGAGCCTTCGCCGTAGGGCGTGTCTGGCCCGCCCCAAATCTCCGCCTTCACATTGCCGATGAACAGATTCTGCTCGCCTACTCTTTCGGTGACAGCAACGAAGCCCGCCGCGAGACTGACGTAGAGGTCTTGGATAGAGGTGAATTCGATTTTGTGAGGCGGTATCTGTGCGCCCTTTGCGGTGGTCGCTGTCTCTGCGGAGCGAGGCGTAAAAACTTGCGGCGCGACGAGCAGCGCGCGTATGTCCTCACGCATCATGCCGCGCGTGGCGCAGAATTCGGGGCCGGGTTCCGGGTGCGGAGACTCGAAGTCCTGAAAGCGCTTGATGGTCTCTTTGTCAAAACGTGTGAGTTCCGACTTGATGCCCAGTTTCCCGTAGCGCTCTTTGCGTTGCGGGAAGTTCGGGCGCTGGAAGTAGGGCGTGCCGCCGATACTCGTCAGGAGGTTGAGCACCAGCCCCATGTGCTCCATCTCCTGCCGCGCGACGAGCGTCATGAGCGCGCCCCAGCCGCGCGTCTTTTCCAGTTGCACCTCGCTCAAACCCTCATCGGTCGAGCGCTTCATGCTGTAGGCGGCGAACAAATACTGGCACATCAAGTTGTGCTCAAGCTCAGCCGCGAGTTGCAGCGTATTGATTAAATCTTCGCGGGTGGTGAGTTCTATCGTCAATGGAGTTACCTCAACAGTCGTCGTTTGATGAACCGCAAGTTTGCGACCGGGCCGAGAGCGCGCGAGTTTGGTTAGTAGTTGAGTTTAAAAAGAAAAGCAATTAACAGGGATGGACAGGATGAACAGGATTAAAAAGAGAAAGCATGACTAATTGCTTCATCTCTTTTTCTTTATCTCGGTCTATCATGTCCATCCCTGTTAATTCCCCATTCATAAATTGCACCTCTACCCGAGTTTGCTTTCGGGCATCCTCTTCGGTGATTAACGCTACAGGCGCGCACTTCTTCTGCTCGCAAGGTAAGGCTCGACCGCGCGACCCAAAATCCAGAAGAATCCGGCAACGAGGAGGACGAACACAAACATCAGAGCCGTGCTCTGGAACTTACCGGCGGACGCTCCCGTCAGCGCGTAGAGCAAGGCTGGAGGCAGCGAGCCAATGAGCGCCGCCAGCGCCGTGCTTCCCCATCCCATCCGCGAAGTGCCCGCCATGATCGCGATTGTTTCTGCCAGCAGTGGAACGGGTCGTGTCACGATGATCGCCAGCATTCCCCATCGCTTGAGCAGATAGTCTGCGCGCTCGCGCTCCTCCGGGGGCACAAGTCGTTCCAACAATCTCCCTCCACGCCTCCCAATCCAGAAGCCGAACATGGCCGCACCCGTGCTTCCTAAGAGCGAGAGGAGTGTGCCGCCCACGACGCCAAAGAGCGCCCCGTGCGCCACCATCACCAGACTTGACGGAACCGGCAGCAGCACATCCGCGATGAGTAGCCCCACACCCAGAGTCGCCGCCAGCACGCCGCCGCGATTCAACCACGGAGTCGGCTCAACCAGCACGGGGATGCCGAGCGCCTCAACCAGAAAAAAGAGACTCAGGAAGAAAGCGAGCATTCCGCCCATGATCATTAAATATCGCTTCATTTGCAGATACGGCCTACCGCTCCGTGGATGGACGAACAGGATGAGCTTCGGTGCGGTCTCCGGTCATCGCCAAGTCATGATTTCGGGCAGACGCCATGGTGCGAATCGGTCGGAGAGAACGTCGCGATAAGCACCGAGTCCTGCGCCGAAACATTGTGGTAAGCGTGGCAGACTCCTTTGGGAATCACCACAATGCTTCCCGCAGGGGCCTCCACTCTGCCGGGAAAAAGCTGGACGTATCCTCCACCTGAGAGGACGAAAATAATCAAATCACTTTCAGGATGCGTGTGCGGGTCTTCGTGGCCCCGGACCACCGAGAGAGCTTCCTTGACGCCTGTCTGCTGGCCGAGGTCCTGGCTGGCTAACTGTGGCGCTCCCGCGGGGAGTTTGGCTATCACCTCTCTCAGTTGATTTGCCATGTCGTTCAGGTCTACAGGGGCAATAGTGAAGAGACGAGGCACAGTGCTCCCGGCAGTCTTTTGTTCTACCGCACTTTCGGTCCTGGGTGCTGTTTCGCCGTTGGTCTTTTGCGCTATTTCGTTCTTGAGCCAGGTCTTTATCACCTCAATCTTCTGCGTCGAGAGATCGCGCGTGACAGGCATCCTGTGTGGAGCTTCGTAAGGTAGGGATAAGACATCCAAGAGCGGTTCCAAGTGGGCTTGAACCACTGACAGGTCGGTCAAGTCCATGATTTGCTGCATACCGGGGTAGATAAGCATGTATTCTTCGAAGATAGGCTGTACCTGACCCTCCCAGGTGGGATTGGGCATGTCTGCGTCTGGGTACGGCGACCAGACTACCAACCCGGCGGGCAGGGTTGGAGAAGAGGCCGTCACGCCGTTGTAATCAGTCCACGGCCCCGTGAGTAAGTAGACCAAGCTGTCAAGCTGTTTCCGTTCACCCGGAATGTCTAGAGTAGCCGGAGTGTTGACGGTGAAGACCGCGCGTCCATTCTCGTCGGTCACGGCGGACCCGGAGCCGTTGTTGATAACGAGCGACGCTGGTGAACCCTGCGTGGGCTGGGCGCTGAGGTTGAGCGTCTCATTTGGAAGCGCCTTGCCCCACTGGAAAGCCCGCAACTCGAAGGTCACGCTCTCCCCGCCCACGGCCCGCGCCGTGAACGGCGAGATGCTGACATACTTGCCGCTCTGGTGTTCAACCAAGATGGTTGTCCAATCTCCCCCAGTGTCCTGTTGTAGCTCGACGCCAGCCCGCATTCCCTCCAGCTTTTGACATTGGTCCGGGGTGAGCGACACGTCAATGATGCCGCCTTGAGTTTGGTTAGTTTCGTCGGTGAATTCGAAGGGCTGCTGCAACC
>JBAWGU010000656.1:0-15182 GCA_049593215.1 Pyrinomonadaceae bacterium | reverse complement strand
CTCTCAGACTGCCGCCTTCGTCTACGCGCGCGATTGAGCCGCCGCCTGCGCCGACAGTGTGTATGTCCAACATCGCTACGGCGACAGGCAGCCCGTTGACGGTCGCTTCATTCGTCATACGCAGTTGCGCTTTCTCGCAGAGAGCCACGTCGGTTGATGTGCCGCCCATGTCGAACGTGATGACGTTCTCCTCACGGCTCGCGCGTGCTGCGCGGAGCGCGCCGACCACACCGCCCGCAGGACCAGAGAGAATCGTGCGCACAGGCTCTTCAGCCGCGACCATTGCAGAGATGCTCCCGCCCGAAGACTGCATCACACGAAGACGCGGCGCGCGATCTTTCAAGCGATTCAGATACGCGCCCATCAAAGGTTGAAGGTAAGCGTTAATCGTGACCGTAGAGGTGCGCTCGTACTCTCTGTATTCAGGAAGAACTTTGTGAGAGACGGAGAGCGGGACGTTCAGACTAAGCAGCGCGTCCGCGATTCTTTGTTCATGCTCCGGGTGAACGAAAGAGAAGAGCAGGGAAACGGCAACCGATTCAACACCTGCGCTCTTCAATTTTTTGATCAGAGGCAAGAGAGCGGAAGTGTCTAACTTTTCCAAGACTTCGCCTGACGCAGCGACGCGCTCGCGCACTCCGAAGCGCAACTCTTCGGGGACAAGCGGCGCAGACCGCATGGCGTTCAGATCATAGAGCGCGGGCCGCGCCTGCCTGCCGATGACGAGCACATCTTCAAAGCCTTCTGTCGTGATGAGCGCAGTCTTTGCGCCGCGTCTTTGAAGCAGCGCGTTTGTGCCGACGGTTGTGCCGTGAACTATTTCTATGTTTTTGAGTTTCGCGCCGGTGAGATGGGCTATGCGCTCAAGTCCTGCTGTGATAGCGAGCGAAGGGTCTGCGGGAGTGGAGGCGAGTTTGAAAATGTGCGTGCGGCCATCCGCTTCGGTAACAAAATCCGTGAACGTGCCGCCCGTGTCAACTCCGACGCGCACGCTCTGCGAAATTTTATTTTGCTTCTTCACGATTGAAGCGCTTGTTGTAGCTTGTTGAGTAGAACGCTCTCAGCTTGAAAGTAGCATAACGGTAATTCACCACAGAGACACCGAGAACACAGAGGGAGCATGAAGCAAGGCAGGGATTCTTGCAAGAGAAAAGTCTATGCGCTTTTTTGTTGAGGGCCGAATATAGGGATGGGTCAGTTTACTTAGTGACAGGCTGATTCATATCTGGCAAGATACGGCTGTGCTCTTTACCTATCTCCTCTCAAGGAAGCGCGTATGCGTATCTCACGGCGGACCAGCGGCGGAAGAGGCGAATACGAACTCAGCGGCTCGTTGCCTAGCGGTGCTCGCACCAGCAATCTTATAGGTTACTTAATCAGCCTTGAATTTCCTGAAGGGCTGGTTATCCATGCCCGCGTCCGGATAGTGCGACAGGGCGGTAAGCCCCGCCTCCGCATGGACGGGGCCGACATTCAGATTCAAAAGCAGCTTGCTGCCGCATTCATGATGCCAGACCCAGCGAGGCAGAATGCAACTCTTGGGGCGGGAGAGCCTGTGATGCAGGACGGCGCTTACGCAGTTGAGCACATAGAGGTTGATAGCTTAATACGGGTCAAGCCTGACATTGCCGTGATGCGGGTGAGCCGGATTACCCTGCTGAATAGATCGCATCTCGGAGAGGAAGAGAATCTGAGCCAGCGCGCCGTGCTGCTGCAAGAGGTTTGGAGGAGGCGCGGCGAGTTTCCCTCAGAAATATCAACGCTGCTTGAGCGGCACGAAACAGCGGTGCGCGGCGGGACTGTCACGGAAGAGACGCAGAGTGCAGTGGCCCAAATCCAACGGATAGTTTCCGAGCGGAGCGCGGACTTGGGTATCGTGTACAGCGAGCGGGGCGACGTACTGCCGAAGCTAGGCGAAGCCCTGCATTATCAAGTACCCCAGCCCTTAATAGATGTAGAGAGAGTTGACCCCGAAGACATCGAACTAAAGAAGCGCGCAGTTAAAGAATGGAAGCGTTGGGCAAATGCCAGAGGCCCGGCGAGCGCCAAATTTAGGCAGCAAGTGAGGGATGCATATCAGGCAACTTGCATTATCTGCGGGGCGCACTTCCCAAAAACGCCTTATCCAAGCGCGCCCGGCGTGGACGCCGCCCATATTCTGCCGTGGAGCTTGTATGAGCTAGATGAGGTTTACAACGGCTTGTGCTTGTGCAAGCTCCATCATTGGGCCTTTGACGAAGGGATTATTTTTATCCGCCATGATAGAGGGCGCTACATCTCAGAGATGCCAAGAGAGGCTGAACAGAAAATAAAAGGGTTTGATCCTGAGTTCAGCTTAGACAAATTAGAAGAAGATTTAGGCGTTATACCTGCGGGGCGGCTGCCAGCGGACAGGCAGCAATGGCCGCGTCCTCAGTTGCTCGAAATGCTGGCCGGGATGACTTAGCGGCTTCGGCCTCTTCAGATTCGATAATTCCAATGTACTGCGCAATTCGTTGGCCGAGCCATTTTGCCACAGGCGGAGTGACGGCGTTGCCGAGAGCCTGATAGCGGAGAGTGTCAATATCGTCCGGGTCTTCGTTCGTGTGGACGGTGGCGACGGGGCGAGTCCAGCCAGCCGGAAAGCCCTGCACGCCTTCGCACTCGCGGGGCCGCAGCCTTCTCACTCTGCCGTCCGGATAAGTAACGTAAGTGCGGCTCCAATCCGTCCCTGTATGCCGCGCGGAACAGGCATACAGGCAGTAGGCTATTCTTTGGAAGATTGGCCCCGTGACAGGATTTCCAAGGCTCTCCTTAAAGGGGGAAACAGCGGCCTTTTCATCCTGTTTGCCCTTCTCAGCATCCCCTTTGCTGCATTCTGGCTCAAAAAGTATCTCGACGGGGCCTCGCCTGTCTCTATAACATCCGACAATGTAGACTCGACTGCGCGACTGGGGGACTCCGAAGTTTTTGCTGTTAAGCACACGCCATCCGAGACTATACCCGATGTCGGCCATCGTTCGTATAATGGTTCCGAAGTCTCGTCCTTTGTGGGAAGAGAGGAGGCCCGGAACGTTTTCGATGACAAAAACTCTGGGACGGCCTTCTCTAAGTAGTCCCGCAAAGTCATGAAAGAGTCCAGAACGCGCCCCTTTAAGCCCTGCTCTCGGCCCCATTCTCGCCAGCGAGACATCTTGACAGGGGAATCCTCCGAGCCAGACATCTGAAATAGGGATGGTTGCATAGTCTAAGTCCTTGATGTTTTTATGCCGCTTAACGTTAGGCCAGTGTTTCTCTAAAATTTCGTTGCAGAAATTGTCAATCTCACACTGGAACGAGACTTCAAACCCAGCTTGCTCAAAGCCTAAGTCGAATCCACCGATGCCGGAGAAGAAGGAGGCCGCTTTCGGCGGCGTTTTATCTTGACTAGGGATGGTCATTGGTCAGTTGTGAGATGAGCAGCTTTGCTACGGCGTCGGCGTTCTTTAGTTCGCACTCCCAAACTACAATGCGTTTCCAGCCCATCTCGCGCAAGCTTCGGCGTTCGCCGCATCGCGGGCCAGATTGCGGTCTATCTTCCGGTTCCAATACTCGGTGTTGCTCTTAGGCCTGCGCCCCCGTCTGCAATTTTCATGGCCGTGCCACAAGCACCCGTGTACAAGGATGACGGTCTTATGTCGCGGCAGCACAATATCAGGCTTGCCGGGTAAATCTTTAGAGTGAAGCCGGAATCTGAAGCCCGCTTGGTGCAACAGAGAGCGCACCGTCAATTCCGCCCGCGTGTCCGTGGAGCGTATGCGCCCCATTATTTCGCTGCGCCGTTGGCGGGTGAAAGTATCTGTCACAACCGCCTCAATGTCAATATATAGTATTGGTGCAATTTCGCCGCTACACTATGTAGACTGGCCCGCGTGCGGGCCAAGAGCTTTTATACCCTATCCCGGCCCATGTGTAAAAAGCTCGGAGAATTTTTGCATCAACCCATCTACTTTTGCATTAGAATGGATTTATGCAACAAAGCCAACGGCATTCAAGCCTCCGCGTAATCTCTGTGCCCTCTGTGTTTCTGTGGTGAACAGTAGTAGCCTTCACCTGCGACTACAGTTCCATCTGTCAAGGTCTCTTTGCCGGAGCCGGTATTGGCGAAGGCGTCGGGGTTGGAGTTGGCGAAGCTATAGGAAGCGCTGGCATCTCTTCCTTCTTGTATCGCGGCAGCAGTTCATCGCGCATAGAGAGTTGGTAGATGGTTGCGGCGATGACGATGGCAGACTTCTTCACGTCATCCTCTACGATGCGCTCGTATGTGTCGTAGTTCGTGTGCCACGTGCGCGCGAAATATTCAATCGGGTCTTGAGCCATGCCGATGCCGGGCAAGCCCGCTTGATTGAATGAAGTGTGGTCGGAGCCGCCAAGCCCGCGATTCTTCGTGCTGATTGCGCCGACGACGCCAAGATCGCTGAAGGGCGAAAGGTATTCGCGCAGGACTGTGGCGGCATCGGGTGGACCAAAAACGCTTGCGCCGCGTGCGCGCCCTGTGCCCGAGTCAATATTGAAGTAGCCGCCGAACTTGAAATATTCAGGCTTCGGATTTTCATACGAGCCGAAGTGTTCTTTGACGTAAGCCTGCGAGCCGAGCAAGCCCTGCTCTTCGCCGCTCCACAGCGCGACACGAATCGTGCGGCGGGGCTTAACGCCGAGAGCTTTCAGGATGCGCGCGGCTTCCATCATTGTCGCGCAGCCGATGGCATTGTCCGTCGCGCCCGTCGCAGAGTGCCACGAATCAAGGTGGCCGCCGAGCATGATCACTTCGTCCTTCTTATCCGTGCCGGGTATCTCCGCGATAGTGTTGTAGCTGGTCGCGCCTTCAGGGTAGATGTGGTTCTGTATGTTGAACTCAAGCGTGACCTCTCTGCCGTCTTCCAACAGGCGCGCGATGCGCCCGTAATCTTCGTTACGCATGACGACTGTCGGCACAACCCTGTCAACATCGAACGTCCTGTTGTTGAAGGCGCGTATCTGTCCATGCTCTTCGCGCGCGTCGTTGATACGAACAAGCGCGCCGTTGTCTTTGAGGAACTTGTCAATCTGCTCGTTGATCTGCCCGCCCGTTAATTGCGCAGGGTCGGGCGTGGGTGTGGGCGAAGGTGTCGGCGTTGGCGTCGGCGTCGCGTTAGGATCAAAACGCGCTTTCGCCTGTGCATCGTCTAACCTCTTCGGCGGGGGATTGAAATTGACGGGCGGGATTGTCATCTTGCCGACGAGAACCATTTTGCCTCTGACTTTATCCTTAACGCTTTCAAGATAGCCGGTCATGTCTGCCTGCGTTCGTTTGTCCGGCAGAATCATGTTAAAGGCTGGTCCCGTGACAGCGCCGTTCGTGCTCGGCGTCCACGCGAGAACTTCGCAGACGAGAGCATCTTTGACGGGCGAGGTAATGTGCGCCGTGAGCCGTTCGTTGAGCCAGCCGGGATGACCGAAGTTCCATGGTTCAAGATGCGCGTTCTCGAATCCCCACTGCTGCATCTGCTTGACGGCCCACTCGGCAGCCCCTTTATGATTCGGCGAGCCTGTCAGTCGCGGCCCGTACACGTCCGTCAGCACGTGCATCGTCCGCATGATCTGCGAATTGTCCATCTCTTCCTTGCGAATCTTCGCGTTGATGTCCGGGTCAACGCGCTCCTGCGTGAAGCTCTGTAGAGGATTAACTAACAACAGAAAGAGCAGGGACAGCGCGACAATGCTTGATAACTTTGTTCTATTCATTTTGATTCCTTCGGAACAGCTTTCAGCTTTCGGTTTTCAGATTCGCGATTTACAGAGAAGTGCTTTTATCTGAAAACTGAAAACTCAAAACTGTAAACTGCATTTAGCCCAACAGCCATTCTCATTTGATTTGCGCGCGGCGTCGAGGACAAGCTGCGTGCGGTATCCATCGTGGAAAGTTGCCGCGCCTTCGACGGTGTTTTGTCCTTCGCGCAGAGCTTCTATGATGCGGCGCGCGAAAGTTGTAAAGCCCCTTGACCAGCTACTATCGCGCATCCCCTTTGCAAGCTCTCCGCGCTCAGTCTCCACACGTTTCCACTCGCCCGCGCCGATTTCTGAGCGCCACAATTCGCCGCTCTCTTCAATCATCAACGCGCCACGCGAGCCGAAAATTTCCACACGATGCTCAGGACGGCCCGCTTCAATCATTGACAGAGAAACTGCGCCCAACGTGTTCTTAACCAGCTCGCTCTCCGCGAAACGCAGCAGCAGATTCGCTTCATCATCCGTCGTGACGCGGCGCATCTCGCCCGTCTCTTTCATTGGACGCTCAGCTACATGCGTGACGAGCGAGCCGAAGACTTCGGAAATTTCTGCGCCGAGCAGCCAGCGAAATCCGTCAACGGCGTGCGAGCCAATCGCACCCAGCGCGCCTCCGCCTGCCTGTGTCTCAGACCACCAGTTCCACGCGCGATCCGCCGCAGCGCGCGAGTCTGAGCGAAACGTCATCTTCGCGTGACGCACTTCTCCTATCTCACCACCTTGAAGCATCTCGCGCGCTTTCAATCTTACGGGAAGAAAACGAAGCTCGTGATCAATGAGCGCAAGCTTGCCTGTCTCATCTGCGCGCTTGCGCATCGCGTCAGCTTCAAACGCATTCATCGCCATAGGCTTCTCACACAGCACAGCCTTGCCAGCATCGAGCGCGGCAATCGCCATCAACATGTGCGTCACGGGCGGCGTCACGATGCTTACGAGGTCAACATCATCACGCTCAACCACCTCGCGCCAGTCAGACGCCACATGAGGAATGCCAAACTCGCGCGCAACGCTTTCGGCGTTCTCCCTGTGCCCGCTCGCAATCGAAACCACACGCGCGCCCTCGCACGCCACAAACCCCGGAATCTGCGTCGTGCGTGCAAAGCCCGCGCCGATGATGCCGATATTAATTTCTCTTTTGCCCATTGCGATGATGGAATGAATCGTGTTTGAAAGGAAGAATGATGCCCTCGCTCCGACTTGAACGGAGAACCAACGGATTATGCTTGCCAGCTACGACTTTCGCCGCCCTTGATTCTTGCAAATCAAGGTTTGTGGTCTGGACTATACCTTCGCTTTACGCGCTCGCCGTCTAGTCTCTCGACCTTCCTCAAACTTTTGAGGCTTGGTTCGGGATTGCCATATTGCTTTCGCAACTTAGGTTTCCCCGAATTTGACGAGTTCTACAAGCAGACCTGAAAACAAGTTTTGACCAACTTGCAATGTGATATGCTTGCAACCCAATTTCAAAAGCCGTATGGAAAAAATCTGTGCAGTCTGTGAATTAAAACTCTCCGGCAGACAATCAAAGTTCTGCTCAAGAAAGTGTAAAAATCAGTTCACAAACAATAAGCACCAGAACTATTTGACTCAGCAACAACGTGGACGACAAAGAAGGAATCTTCTGATTGAACGAAAAGGAGGGCAATGCGAGCGATGCGGTTATAACAAGAATTTCGCTGCTCTTGCTTTCCATCACATCGAGCCATCATCCAAATCTTTTCAGATTGACCTCAGAAAATGCTCAAACACTTCATGGGAGTTTCTTTTGGCAGAAGCCAAAAAGTGCCTGCTTCTTTGTCTCAACTGTCACGCTGAAACCCATAATCCTGACTTTTCCACTTAGGCTCTTCAAAGAACGAGTCCGCTGCTCTAACCATTGAGCTACGAGGGCACATGAATTAAACGGATTTTTCTCGGGTGATTATAAGGGGAGGCTCGCGGGGTCGCAAGCGAGCGTCCCGCAGCTTAGATAGTTTGCGCTGAGCATCGCGGCCTGCGGGCTGAGGTGAAGCGTGTGCCAGCGTTGGAAGTTGTTGACAGGATCGCCGATGAAATTGCGCACGTAGGCTGTCTGCAAGAAGAGCGTTTTATCTTCAGGCCATTCGAGTCGAACGACGGGGTTGAATGAGACGGGGTTTGCGCTCTTCGATTTTAGTTTCGCTTCATCGTAGGCTCTCGATGCGTTGAGCAGTGGCTCGCGCAGAGGGATGCGCGCGGCGGTCGGTGTGTCTGTCGCGGCATCATAAATTCCTACATCCGTATCAAATCCGGCAGCAACTTTGGACGAGTCTGGCGACCACACGGGCCGTACTTCGGTCAGCGCATCATCAAGCAGCCGTTCGCGTCCATCCAAACCAATCAGGCGCGGGCGTCCCTGCGGCACCATCGCTTCTTTTTCCTTTGCCAGCACAGCCTGTCGCGCGTTCCACTCATCCTCTTTGCAGGCGAGCGCGACGAGCGCGTGGCTGTCAGGCGACCATGAAAGATAAAAGTAGATGAGACCTTCGCGCGTCGTTAAAGGTTTGAGGTCGTAGCCGTCGCGGTTGCAGATGTAGATTTGCTCAGTCTCGAATGCAGTGACGGGCGCAAAGAGCGGCGCGGGCGTCGCATTCGGAGAGGGCGCGGCGGGAATGTCTTCGGGGACATTTACGAGCGGCGTCGGCGTTGGCTGCGCGCTCGCGTTCTTGCTCGCGATGAAGACTATCAGGGTGCCGTCGGGCGACCATGCGACTGTTTCAGGAAACGCGCATGAGAGCGCGGGCGGAGAAAGATTGCGCAGGAATGTGCCTTCCGAAGAGTAGAGGTCTATACGAAAAATTCCCTGCGGGTCATCGCCCGTGTCGTAGAGCGCAAGCACGCGCTGCCCGTCGGGCGAAGCGACGGTGCGCACGAGCGCGTCATCCTTGCGGCGCGTCTCGAAATCTTTCTGGACCGGGGCGGCTTTCGTCTGCTCTGGTTCCTGAATGTTTGGCGGCGCACCTGTGTCCGCTTCAAAGCGATAGCTCAAACGCTGCGCGGGAACATCACGAAGCGAACGGGCGCGCACGCTCTGTTTCTCTCCTGTGATGCTGCGACAAGACGTGGACGCGATAAAGAGGAGAGCAAAGAGAAGCGAAGCGAAGACGGCTCTCATCAAAATCCCTTGCTCAAAATTTGATCTCATCTGAGGCGATGATGATAGGAAGGCGTGCGCTTGATTGTCAACAATGATGAGAGCAGGCGTTCTCTGTCTGAAGTGTTCCGTGAAGGCATTGAAGATTCTTCGCTGCCTACGAGGTCGCGCACGAGTGTGGAATCAAGCGCGAGCAGAGCGCGCATGGTGTTACGCGGCGAGAGATGATCGTCGTCAGCTTCGTCTTCATCAACGCAGTTGTGCTCGATTGCCCGCGCAAGGCGGCGCGCTGCTTTCTCTGCGCTCGGCTTACGCTCGATGAACGACTGCGTGACCATCGCTCCAACCAGATCGCACGTCAACTCTTCAGAGCGTTGTCCGGCGATACGCAAGCCTGTGCGCGCCACCGCACGCGCGCCTATCAAGCGAAAGAGCGGATGCAGCGCGTCGTCTCTGCCGTCCGCGATGTGTGTCAGCTCGTGCGCGATGACGCTGATCATGCCTTCATCCGAGCGTAGGCCCGCGAGAAAAATCGTGCCGAAGTTAATCGTGTGCGGCTCTCTCAGGTAAACGGAAGCGTTGTCGCGCGCGTCCATGTCAGGCTTAACTTTCGTGACAGCCTGCACACGCAGGGCCACAGTGCGCGCTTTCTGCGGGTCTGTCCGGTACTCTTTTGAGAGCTGCCGCAAAGCCGCGATCACCATCTCTCTGGCTACGGGCAGGAGCCGCTCTGCGCGCCGCGCTCCGGCGACGGCATCCGCATGGCCCACCGGAAGCGAAGGCCGCGCCTGCATCTCGTCAATCGGCACGCTGCCAAACGGATCGTTCAAACGCTCGGAACAGACCGCGCCCATCGCACGCTCCACCATCGCCCGCTCCGCCATCGTAAAGCTTTCACGCGGCGCAACCGTATGCGAGCCGTTCCTGTCGCCTTGCGCGAACGCAAAGAAGGCAAAAGTAAAAAGGCAAAAGGCAAAGGTCAGGCTGAAACCACTTTTAATTAAAAACCTCAACGTGAGTGATTTAATAAAAAGTTGGCTTCCCCTGACTTTTGCTTTTTTAATTTTTCCTTTTGCCTTGATATTCATCTGTTTCGCCAGTTAGCTTTGCGTTTTTCCATGAAGGCTTTGATGCCTTCGCGTGCGTCCTCTGTTCTCATCAGGTCGTTGAGATAAATCTTTTCAACTTCATCGAGCGCGTCAACGAAAGACTTACCGTGCCCCATCTCAATCGCGCGCTTGGTCCATTCGAGCGCAGGCGCAGATAGCTCACGAAGTTTAGCCAGCAGCTCTTCCGTCTTCTGCGCAAGCTGAGAGGGCGCGACCACATGATTGACTAAACCGAGCCGAGCCGCTTCCTGAGCGTCAATCAAATCGCCTGTCAACATCAGCTCGCGCGCTCGCTTGTCTCCGATAACGCGCGGCAGCAGCAACGCCGCGACGGGCGGAAAGACGCCGAGCTTGATCTCCGGCTGCCCGAAGCGCGAGCGGTCGCTGGCGATTACTATGTCGCAACCCGCCACGAGTTCGCAACCCCCGCCAAGCGCCGCTCCGTCCACCACCGCAATCGCAGTCTTAGCGGATTGTTCCAGCGTGCGAAAGATGGCGTGAAAAGTTTCAAGCATCTGGTAGACGGTTTCTTCCACATGCTCTTCAATCGCCACGCCCGCGCTGAAAGCACGAGACCCCTGCACCGCCTCAAACACAACTGCAACTACGTCACGCTCCGCCGCACACTCGTTCAGCGCATCGCCAATCTCGCGCATCATCGCAATGTTGAAAACATTCAAAGGCGGGCGCGCAAAAGTTATCCGTCCTACGCGGTCCTCGATTTTGAACTGAATGCTTTGATAGTCCATTAGTTTCGAGTTTAGAGTTTCGGGTTTCGAGTTAAAGCCGGATTTTAACCTTACTTGTATTTTGTTCCTTTGACACCTGAATGGCGTAGATAGTTCATCAATCCACCGATCATACGCCCGGTTTCAGTAGCCAGAGAAGACAAGCGTTCGAATGTTTCTTTGTCAATATAGTTTTGGTCTGCGGCAACATAGAGTTGGGATTTAACCTCGCTAACCGAGCCTTTCGCTATGGCAAGAAATTGTATGAACTCTCCTGTGCCGCTTCTGTCGAAGCCTTCGGCGATGTTGGACATCACCGAAACACTTGCCCGACGAATTTGATCGCGCAATCCGAAATCTCTGGAAAAGGGTTCTGATTTGAAATAGAGTAAATGCTCTTGGTTAGCTCACGAGCCTTTTGCCAAGCTTCTATTTCTTCAAAACTCTTAAAAGTAGCCATAACTTTTCATCGGAAGTTCCGCTTATCAATCTCAAGCTTAAGCATAATAACCCGAAACTCGAAACCCTGAACTCGAAACTTCTTTTTATTGCGTCGCCCCGATCCAGCCTTGATAGAGCCGCTTCTGTTCATCAGTCGGTTGTGCAACCGTTGAGATAGTGTACACGGGGTCAAGACGCCCGCCGAGTTTGATGTCTAGGTTGCGCAGGTCGTCAGAGCGGAAGATGGTCAGGCGAATGGTGTCGCCCGGCTTCTTCTCAGCCACACGCGCGTTAAATTGGTCCTGATTAACGCGCGCGCCGTCAAAGGCAATGACCTGATCGCCTGTGTTCAAGCCCTGGTCGTAAGCAGGTGTGCCTGCAAGGACCGCACGGACCATGAGACGCTCACCGTCTTGATTCAGATTTGCGCCGAGGTATGGTCTTTCAGGTGCGCCCGCGCGCGTCGTTTCAAGATGGAGGCCGACGTAGCCCAACTTCTCTTCGTAGGGAAGCTCTTCGCGCCCGTGAACGTAGCGTCTGAAAAAATCTTCGAGGCTTGAGCCTGCCATCAACTCGCACGCGCGTTGAAAATCCGCAGGCGTGTAGTTGCGACCGCGCTTGTAGAAATCGGTGTAGAGATAGCGCAGCACGTCGTCGAGAGACTTTGCGCCTCCGCTGCGCTTGCGAATTTCAAGATCGAGCAGCAGGCCGAGGGCCGCGCCTTTCGGGTAGTAAGAAATTGAGGTGTTGATGGAATTTTCGTCCGGCCTGTACTCCTTAATCCATGTGTTAAAGCTCGCTTCCTCTGCGCTCATCAGTAAGCGTCCGGGCTGGCTCTGCAAAGATTGCATGGCCTGCGCCTGATTGTTCAGATAATCCCTGTCGGAGACAAAGCCCGCGCGGCGGACAAGGAGCGAAGCGTAGTAGTCCGTGATTCCTTCCGCGACCCAGAGGAGCTTGGTGTGATTCTCTTTCGTGTAATCAAACGGGCCGAGCGCGTCGGGGCGTATGCGCTTGACGTTCCAGAGATGGAAGAACTCGTGCGCGACGAGACCGAGGAAGCCGCGCCAGCCCCCTTCGGATTTTAAGGCGCTGCGCGGGTAGCCGAGCGCGGTTGAGTTCAAGTGTTCAAGACCGCCGCCGCCTGTCGAGCGCAGGTGAAGTATGAAAGTGTAATCGTGATAGGGAATGTCGCCCATCATCGCCGCTTCGGTCTCGACAATCTTCTGCACATCCTGCCGCATACGCTCCGCGTCATAGTTTCCTTCGCCGTCGATCACGATGCGATGCGGCACGCCCCTGACCTCGAAAGAGATAGTCTTAAAATCGCTGACCTCAAAAGGCGAGTCGTAAAGGATGTCGAAATTCTCAGCGCGAAAAGTGTTTGCATGGCCGCTCACTTCGGGTAGTCCCGTCGCAATCTTCCAGTTGCCGTAGGGCACAACTTCCAGCGTCGAAGGCGCGCTCAATTCTCCGTCCGGGTACATCAGGAGCGCGGCGTTGTTCCAGAAAGCGTGCTGGTCGTTGACCTCGTTCGTGCGCACCGTCAACTCATTGGCATAGACGCGATACTTCGCCACGATGTCGCGCGCACCATTCGTCTCTATGCGCCATGTATTCTTATTTGTTTTATCCCAGACAAGCGCGCGTCCCTGCGCATCACTCGCCTCAAAGTCCTGCACGTGGCGCTCATACTCGCGTATGAGGTATGAGCCGGGCGTCCAGACGGGCATCACGATGTCCAACTGCGCGGGCGCGTTTGCAGCGCGGCGCACTCTCATCTCTACTTCAAGCAGATGCGTGAACGGGCGCGACATGGAGACTTTATAACTAATCTCCGACGGTGCTGTGCTGCGCGTCTTCGGCTGCGCAGGAGCCAGAGACGAGATAAGCAGCAGAATTGAAAGGGCTGCGAGTGCGAGCTTATTTGAGCGGAGAGTGTGCATGATGAATTTGAGAGTCCTTCTATTGAAATTAATCTTTCGGGAAAATTTACCGGACGCAAATCTTACTATGAAACGGACGATTGCGCGATAGACCATAGGCGATGGCTCGTTGAATTAATAGAAAGCCGCGTGGTTAATTCGCAGTTATCTATCGTCTATGGTCCATTGTTCATCGTCCGTTTTGAAAAACTTTTGCAATGAAATGCGATTAGCATTTGAGTGTTCGCGTTAAAGGAGAAGTTAGCCATGTCAGTTGTAACTTGCGCGCGATGCGGAACAAAGAATCGTGTGGACGAGAGCGCGACGGAGCGTCTCAAGGCTGTCTGCGGCAAGTGCGGCGCGGAGCTTGATGTGAAAGCTGCCGGGGTTGAGACGAGCAAGCCGCGCATCGTCACGGACGAGTCTTTTGAGCGTGAAGTGTTGGGGGCCGGAAGCGTTCCGGTGCTGCTCGATTGCTGGGCGGCATGGTGCGGGCCGTGCCGCATGATTGCGCCCGTGCTGGACCAGTTGGCTGCGGAATCCGGCGGGCGTTACGTGATTGCCAAGCTGAACGTGGATGATAACCCGCGCACGTCCGCGCAGTTTGGAATCCAGAGCATCCCGACAATGCTTATTTTCAAAAATGGTCAACTCGTAGATCGCCTCGTCGGGGCGCAACCGAAGCAGTCCATTGCGTCGCGTCTGGCTCAAGCGGCTTAAAATTTTCGCGCAAAGGCGCAAAGACGCAAAGAAGTACGCGAAGTGATTGAATGCTTGTTGTCCCAGCGTGCCTTCTTTGCGTCTTTGCGCGAACCCTTCGTTCTCTTACTCTCCAATCCCGTGAATCTTCATCTCAACCAGTTTCTCGATTGACAGATTAGTAAGCCCGCGCGAGCGCATCTTTTCGATGAAGGCGATGGTGACGCCGTGAATCTTCATCGCCACGAGATCGTCAATGGCAACTTTGTCGTAACCTAGATTTTTGAGTTGGCCTATGAACTCTGTCGTCACGCCGTGAATCTTCATCGCTACCAGATCATCCGCTTCGACATTGTTATAGCCGAGCGCCTGTAGCTCTTTGATGAACTCCGTCTCCACTCCGTGAATGCGCATGGCGACAAGATCATCTAAGGGAATCTGCGTGTAGCCCAACTCCTTCAACTCGTTAATAAACTCGTTCGAGACGTTGTGAATGCGCAGCGCAACGAGATTGTCTATCTCAGGATTGCGATAGCCTGCCTTCTCAAGATTCCTGACGAAATCAATCGTCACGCCGTGAATGCGCATCGCCACCAGATCGTCAACGGGAACTCTGTCGTAGCCCATCGCCTTGAGGTCAATGATGAACTTGCTGGCCACGCCATGTATGCGCATCGCAATGAGGTCATCTTTTGGCGGGCGTTCATAGCCGAGCGCGCGAAGTTCTTCTATGAAAGCGACTGTCACATCATGCACAGCCATGGCGAAGAGGTCTTCGGAAGAAAGCTGCTGGTAGCCCATGCGCTGCATCTCTCCCAGAAATGCTCCGCTCGGCGCAAACGTCCAGTGGCCTGAGCCTTTGCCGTTCTTGAACCAGCCTTCGCACGTAATCGTTCCGGCGTCGCGCACCATCTCGAAGCGCACGTTCACGCCGCCGCCAGACATCATCTGCTCTCTCGTCAACCCGCGAAACTTATCCGGAGAGACATCCGATGAAGAGTCGTGCATCCCGCCGTTTTCGTTGCGACGACTGATGGAGAAATAAACTTTGTCGCTGTTGGGCTGTGTCTCGATGAGCCACTGGCCTGTGATTGCGCCTTGCGCGCTCGAAGCCGTTTCCGGCATGGCTTCGCTGCTGTTGCCGCTCGTCTGGCTCGAAGCGACATGACGCGCGCCGCCGACGGAGGCGCAGGCCAGACAGAGAGTCAAAGCGATGATTGAGAGCAACGCTCCGATGCCGAATCTATGAATTAGTGTGTACCTCTGACGTGTGGCTGTTTGAATGTTCGTCTTCATCTTTGCCTCCAGATGCAAAACCGTGATGGTGAATAGTTCTGTAGGGGCAGGGCTTGTCCCTGCCCGCATTGCGCGCGAGCGCAATAAT
>JBAWGU010000655.1:0-1562 GCA_049593215.1 Pyrinomonadaceae bacterium | reverse complement strand
GCTATAGAAGGTCAGACCTTCACATCACAAGTGACAACACCATCTTTCACTTTGATATTTGTGACGCCGACGCCCGTCGCGCTGCCTATGAAATCGTTTGAGCTGGGATTTGTTGTCGGCCCGAAAGCCTTATTCTTTGTGCTGCCCGGATAAGGATCGCCTTTGTCTGCGCCGTTGCCCTTGCCTCGCTCAAGATCGCGCAGTCCGTCCGCCTGCACGACTCCGACCATGTAATGCCCGGGGTTGTCGTTGTCGCTCTGCGAATCGTCAACGTGCCAGACCAGGAGTCCTTCTGCCGGAAGCTTTGAGTCGAAACCTTCCTTCTGCCTGTTCTCAATCAGGAAATATTCGTCGCCCGATTTTCCTTTCGTCCAGAGACGATAAACAGCCGCTTTGTTCTTCTCAACAGAGGGAAGCTCAAGCGACTGTGCATCTTTGACGACGGTTGGCTTAATCCAGTTCAGTTTCGCTTTGGACCATGCGCAGAAGTGCGCGGGGGTGAGTCCATCGTTGTTCCACTCGCCGCCGCCCATGATGCACCAGTTGCCTACGCCAAGAGATTTGTAGGTCGTGTCGTAAAGGTCCGGCAGCCCTAGCATGTGCCCGAACTCATGACTGAAGACTCCGACTTTGCCGTCCTCCGGCACAACGCAATAAGCGAAGGCCGTGATGCCTTCTGAGACGAACGATGTCTGCAAATGAAACTGGTGCGACCACATCTTCTTTGCGCGAACTTTCTTGTCCTCTTCGTCTTCTGCGCCGCCGCCCGCGAAGACTACGAACAGCCCGTCGAGAAAAGCGTCGCCGTCCGTATCAAACGTGCTCAAGTCCAGACCTTCCTGCACGGCGACGCTGAGCGCATCTTCGACCATCTTCTGCGAGTTGTTCGGGAAGTCGCCTGTGCCGTTGTCGCCGTTGACATAGAAGGCATACGACTGCGGCAGGCGCAGCCATCCCAACACCCTGCCTTCGACGTCAAGCTGCCCGTAGGAATTCTCTTTATAGTAGTCGCGCATACTGCCCGTCTTGTACGTGCCCTTTGAGAAGAGCATGTCGCTGAACTCCTGCGCCGGACGCTTGCCAACATTGTCCGCGAAATCTGCGAGCAGCACGAGTATGCGTAGTGTCCCGGTGGTCGGGCGGCTGCGCACCGCGCGGCTCGGAGTCAAGCCTCTCGTGCGCGCGGTAATCGGCAGAGCCTCTTCAGGATAGAACGTGCCGTCATTCATGCCGGGCTTCGTCACAGGCTCCGACGCAAGCGCCTCCGTCACAGAGCGCATACGCACATCTCTCGTCGTCAAGTTTCGTTTCTTAATATCCCTGCGAATCTCTCTGGCGATTTTCGGGTGAGGCGGGCAAAGGCCCAAGCCTTGAGTCCGTTCCTTCATAATCTTTTCTCCTTCGATTAAAAGATGGGTCCAGAAATAGTGACAGAGACGCGCAATCTATTTCGGATGGTGAAGACGTTACGAAGAATTAGCCGAGAGCAAGGATGAGGGATGAAGGATGAAGGAAGAATAATTCAACTTGAATCATCACGCTTTCATCCTTCATCCCTCATC
>JBAWGU010000654.1:0-2010 GCA_049593215.1 Pyrinomonadaceae bacterium | reverse complement strand
GTTGAAGCCTAAATCTTATTTTTGATCTGGACTCTGGCTTGTGAGTTTGTTTGAGAGATGCTGGGCGTCGCGCACGATGCCGAGCGTGATGGGCGCGGTGGAAGAGATTGATTGTTCCTCGCCTGTGAATGCTCGCCCGTCAACCTGCTCGATGATGTCGCCTGTGCGCAGGCCGGAGCGAGAGGCAGGTGTCTCTGGATGGACAGCAACGACTACGACACCGCCGCGCGCTCCGAGTCTTGCGGCATCTTTCGCGTTGAGCATCACAGTCTCAATTCCGTAAGCGGCAAACGGGCCGGAGGCTGCGCGCTTCGTGGGCCTCACGGAATTTGTCCCGGTCACAGGCTCCGTCGAAGCTTCATGTAAGCCGTCACTGGATTCGTTCAATCTATTCTCAGGAGATTGAGCGGAATTAGAGTTAGCATTTGCAGGCGGCAGCACCACATTGTCGGCGCGAGTCGCACCAAAGCTTGCCGAGTTTTTAGGAGCAGCGCTGGCGGCTCTCTCGTTTTCCTGACTGGCGTAAGCTTTGCCGTGCTTCAGCTCGCGCGTATGAAGACCGCTTGCAACCGTCTGGCTATCACGACCAACACTGTGGGCGCTGTTCGTGTCTTCCGAGGATGCGGCCAGAGAATCATTTTGAGAGTTATGAATGGCAGCATCCCTGTGCGAGGTTTTTGAAGAAGCCGGAGCGGATGAGCTTGCTACATTTTCGCTTGAAGGTTTCCATTGTTTGAAAACGACTGCGGCGGCAAAGATGATGACGAAGGCAGCGGCGATGGCAACCGCATGTGAAGTCGGCGCAAAGATGCGGCGTACCGGAGAGGGACGCACACTCTTCTCTGCGGCGAGGCGCGCACGCAGACGAAAATCGAAATCGGACGGGGCAGAGACTACGCCGAGTTGGCCGACCATCTCGCGCAGCGTGATACGTTCGGTGCGAAACGTGCGGCAGGGCGTGCAGGCGGCAACGTGCGCCAGCGCCTCGTCGCTGATGCGTTGGTCCTTTGCCGCATCATCAATCTCTCTTTGACACTTCTTACAGTTCATCCGTCTCCCTCTACAAATAAGCTCTCAACTTGTCGCGCAAAAGATTTCGCGCGCGACTGATGCGCGACTTTACGGTTCCCTCGCTCGTCTCTAAGATTCTTGAGATTTCCTCGTAGCTCTTGCCCTCAACATCGCGCAGCACAAGCGGCGCGCGATACTTCTGCGGCAGCGTCGTGATCGCACGCGCAACAGCCGCGCGTCTCTCATCGTCAACCAGCGTCACATCCTGAAGCGGGCGCACATCCGGCGGGTGAAAATCTCGCTGCTCTTCATCTTCGCTCGATTGAAAGAGGCCGGTCAGGGAAACGAGACGACGGCGTTTGCGCTTACGCAGCTCGCTGATCGCCAGATTCGACGCGATGCGATAGATGTAGGTCGAGAAAGCGTAGTTGGTCTGGTAACGATCCGCCGCGCGATAGACGCGCACGAAAGTTTCCTGTGCCAGATCAACTGCGCCGTCATAGTCGTTCGTCATGCGATAAACAAAGTTCGTAATCTGGTTGCGATAACGCCCGACGAGTTCCGCAAAAGCCTCCTCGTCGCCTGCGCGCGTGGCTTCTAACAAAGCGTGGTCTGAGCGGGCTTCGGCCACAGAGGTCTCCGGCACAGATGTGCCGTAACGCATCTCATCTAAAGAAGTCAGCGTACTCATCAAAGCAGGCAGGCTTGAATTGCAACCGGCGCTCTGAGTTAAAAGAGAATCAGACCTCAATTCCCTTTCCGTCCCGCGCCGCGCGGCCCTACTCCTTAACAGAGAGATTATACACTCCCCCTATCGCCGCTCGCAGTTAGATACACGCCCGTGAAAATTCAAAGTTCCCTAAAATTGACCGCTACCCTCTCGAAAGTAGTGGTTTAATTTGAATTTGAGTAGGAATAGGCCGGAAGCTCACCGCAGAGGCGCAGAGACACTCGCAGAGGAAGCGCAGAGAGTTAAGCACTCAATCTCTCTGCGTAAAC
>JBAWGU010000653.1:0-3261 GCA_049593215.1 Pyrinomonadaceae bacterium | reverse complement strand
CCGTGCGTTGAAACGCACGGCTAAATTCAATCTGCCGCTAACGCGGCGTTACGCGCGGGCTTCTTTTATTGATCCACACGCTTGAAGACCACGCCGTCTTTCATCACGAACGTGACGCGCTTGAGGGCGTTGACGTTTTCCAGAGGGTTCTCAGGCATCGCAATGATGTCTGCGGCCAGACCGACACGAATCGAGCCGCGCTCTTTATCAACGCCGAGCAGACGTGCGGCGTTGATTGTCATCGCTTGCAAAAGAATTTTT
Source organism: Pyrinomonadaceae bacterium (assembly GCA_049593215.1). GTDB lineage: Bacteria > Acidobacteriota > Blastocatellia > Pyrinomonadales > Pyrinomonadaceae > JBAWGU01. The sequence continues at coordinate 3,000 of JBAWGU010000653.1, read as the reverse complement.
GGCGGAACGCCAGCTTCGGTCCAGGGGTCTATGCCTGAGATGGCGAGCGTGCCGCGCGTCTGCCCTTCGGCAGCGTTGATGACATCCGTGCCGTAAGCCATCGTGACTCCGATTTTGTACGCGCGGCGCAGGCGGTCAATCCAAACGTTGTGCTCTCGCGGTGAAGTTCCAATGGCTAGATAATCCGTGCCGACCAGCACCACCTTGTTCTTTTTGGCAAGCTCAAGGTCTTCATCTGTCATCGCCGGTCCGTGCTCGATTGAGTCAACTCCGGCTTCGGCGGCGTTACGCGCGCCCGCGTGCGTCCAGCAGTGAGCCGCGAGCTTAAAGCCATGACGGTGCGCTTCGTCGCGTATGAAGCGAATGTCATCAACGGAGTAGATGTATTCCTGATCGTCAACAACGATCTTGATGACCTTCGCGCCGTAGTGAATGTTCTCGCGTATGCCCTTAATCATTTCGTCGCGCGTGTCCGCGAAAAAATATTCAGGCTCCGCGAGTTTCGGCTTGTCGGGTTGCAGATGAAACTGTCCTCCGTAGGGAGCGATGATGCGTCCGGCGTTGAGTATGGTCGGGCCGGGAACCATCTTTCTATCAACGGCGCGGCGCAGGCTCGTGCAGGCGTAGTTCCCTTCGTTGCCGACATCCCTCACGGTTGTAAAACCCGATTCCAACATCGCGCGCGCGTTGACGACTCCCTCGATGGCGCGAAATGAATCCGGGTCGAGCAGCGTCGTGAAGTAATAGTTGTCCCCATCGCGCCGGGGCTGAAGGGTCATGCAGAGGTGCGTGTGCGCGTCGAAGAGTCCGGGCATGACTGTTGAGCGCGAGAGGTCCACAATGGTCGCGCCCGCAGGAATCTGTACGTCAGAGCCGACGGCTTTAACTTTTCCATTCTCGACGAGAATGATCTGGTTGCTTGAGACGTTCCCACTCTCAGGGTCAACCAAACGGCCTGCGCGAATGGCTGTGGTCTGAGCGTTCACATAGATGGGAAGCAGGATGAGAAACAGTGAGAGAAGCATAAACAGTCTGCGTGTCATATTTTTTCCTCCAATAAAGTGCAGGAGAGAATACTACAAATCAGAAAAAAGTTGCTGTTCGTGAGGCGCGGATTTTTTCTGCGGCGATAATTTTCTTTGTAGTTACAGCTTAACGGATATGTTTTAATGAGCCGCTCTTGCCGACTTCGCCTACCCACAGGAGTTATGCCATGTCCAGACTCTTTCTCGGCACAATCTGCGGAATTGTGTACGGCCTGCTCTCCGTTGCGACGATGATTCCGCTCACGTTTAGCGACAAGCGTGCGGCCCTGCTCGGAGCTTTCATCAATCGCTTTGCCATCGGGTTCGTAATCGGTGCAGCGCGCTTGCCCGTTCCCGATTGGGCAAGCGGACTCATCATCGGCCTGCTGCTCAGCCTTCCCGATGCCATCATCACGAAAGCTTACGCGCCGATTCTCGGCTTGGGCGCTGTCGGCGGATTAATCATCGGCGTGATAGTTAGCAAGTGGGGACACTGAAAGTCAGAATCGCCTGCGGGCGGGTTATTAGTCGCGGCCAATTACCCGCCCGCTACCGCAGGCGGTTCTGACCTAAACTCTTCTACTTTTTGCTCAAAACGTACTTGATAACCTTGTGCTTGTTGCGGTGCATGGCGAAGATTTCGTTATGGTCGTTGATGGCGAGGCCGAAGACGACATCGCTCTCGCCGAATGAATCGAGATAGCGGCCATTGCCATCGAAGACGTGAACGGGATGGCCTGAGTCGCTGACATAGATGCGCCCCGCTCCGTCAACGGCGATGTTGTTTGCAGAGCTGAACTGCCCCGGCCCGTCGCCTTCACCTTCGCCTCCAAACCTGTTGACGTACCTGCCGTCAGCAGCAAACTTAAAAACGCCTTTCCTTCTCTCAAGCGCGTAGATGTCGCCCGCGCCGCTCACCACCACTCTCTCAAAATCAACGTCCTCGCCAATCTTTTCGCTGACCTTGATGGTGTTCTCAATCTGCCCGTCAGAACTCAGGTGAAGAATGTTTGAGTTTGAGCCGATAGCGTAGAGGCTGCCGTCGAGCGCGACGAAGACATCCCTGTAATGCTCGTAATGATAAGGGCCGGGCTTTTTCGCTTCGCCAATCAACTTGCCCGTCGCGGCTTCATAGATGAGTAGCTGGCTTGGGTGGACCACATAGATTGTGCCTTTGCGATCCGCAGCCAGAGCGAGCAGCGCGGATTTCGGATCAACCATCCACTGCGTGATGAACTTGCCCTGAGAGTCGAAGACCTGCACGCGCCCGCCCGTGTACTCGCCAACGTAGATGCGCCCATCGCCGTCAACAGTGATCGTGCGCGCGTCTTTGAACTGACCTGCGCCGATGCCTTCACTGCCAAACTCAAGAACTGATCTGGCAAACCCTTGCGTCTGAGTCGGGGCAGGGCGACTCGGTGGTTGTGTAATGTTAGTGATCGTCCGGCGGATAGAAACGAAGGCGGCGACGCCACCGATGACCGCGATAAGGATACCGATCACGGCGACAGTAATCATCACGCCGACAATCCAGCCGACAATGCTCAGGCCCTTCTTCACTTGCTTTGTGTCTATGTGAATCGGGTGGGCGACTCTGACAGACGCATGGTGAATATTTTCAGTTTGAATAATGGAATCTCCGAAGGCGACAGGCTCGCCCCGCTCCATTTTTTCTACAGCATCTTTAGCTTCCTTTAGCCCAACGCCAAAAGTTTCCCTGTACAACTTGATAGCGCCAATCTTGTTGCCCACCTGAATCAATCGCCCCACTTCAGCGAGGTGCATGGCCTGTTCAATCATCGAGCCGAAGGCGTTGCCAGCAGGTGCGCCCGCGCTGCTCTGGACGCTTGCGCCGCCGCGCAACTCTTCAGGCAAAAGCACCGTGTTGCTGCAATACGGGCAGCTCATCGTCGCATGATCCGCGCCCTTCGGATTGAGCGGCGCGGAACACATAGGGCAGTTAAAGGTCGCGGGC
>JBAWGU010000652.1:0-8040 GCA_049593215.1 Pyrinomonadaceae bacterium | reverse complement strand
ATGCAGGACCATATCTATCCGCCTCAAGTGGCAGAGACGCTGCGAGGTCTGGCGCAAAAACATATCGTGCTGAAAGAGCAGTATCTAGATTTTCTCAAGTGCCGCAGGTTTCGCCAGACGCTTCTCTGCCACGACGACGTTGCGATTGACCGCAGTCCAAAACCTGAAATCCTAACGAACCTTTACTTTGCATCAATCGCGCGACCTGTCTCAGAGCATCCTGAGATCAACTCGAAATCCGTTGAAGAGTTTCGCGGCGCGAAAGGCGGGCGCATGGCGACAGACTTTCCTCTGGCGAAAGCGGCCATGCTGCACCTCGGAGAGATTTACCCGCAAGCGTTGCACTTCAGAGAATTGCTGGACCACGCACGCGCCCGTCTCGGACAAGACACGGACAAGCAGACGGGAGAGAGCGAGCAGGAAGCACAGACGCTGGCGGAGATTTTACTGGGAGTTCATGCGGCTGGCGTGGTGGAGATTCATGTGTACGTGCCGCGTTGCGCTCACGCCGTATCGGAGCGTCCGGTGGCAAGCCCTCTCGCGCGTTTTCAAGTTGAGAGCGATAACAATGTCACGACGCTGCGCCACACAATCGTCTCTATCGAAGATTTAATCGGCCAGAAGCTGCTCGCGCTGCTTGACGGGACGCGCGACCGTGCGGCATTGATCGAAGAGTTGCAGACCTTCGTCAAATCAGATGTTGTGGCCCAATCAAAAGCGAATGCAGCCACCGTTGACATAGAGAAAGTCTTGCAGGATGTGGCAAACGATTTGGAGGACAACCTCGCCAAGTTAGCCCGCCTCGGACTCCTCATCGCTTAAAGCGAGGTCGTCGAGCATCAGGTAGCCGCGCTCTACAAGGAGCGTGATGAGCGGCGCGAAGTCTTCAAGTTGAAAACCATCCGGCAGGGCCTCGGCTTCGCGCGCCATCGCATGTATTTCAACGGGAGTGTGTTGCCCGTTAAACTCCGCTATCAAAGGCACAATCCAACCGTCAACTCTGGTTGCCGCAAGAAACGGCTTATCGGTTTCGATTACAAAATCTTTCGGCACAAGCTCGCCGTCTTCTACCGTGTGCTTGATCGTCACATGCAGGTGCGGCGCAAGGCGCGGGCGGCTTTGCAGCAGGCGCTCTGAGAAGCGAGGCTGCTTGCGCCAGTGATGCCACTTGATGGCCCACTCAAAGTCTGCGCCGTCTGTCGCGGAAGTGAAGCCTGCGCGGATTGTGAGCGGCTCCGCTTCAACTTCTGCGCGGCGATGTATGACGAGCGCGCCATAGACCACGCTTGTCGCGCCCGCGCTTTCAAACGCGCCGGTCAGTTCCGCGACCTCTTCATCGCCATAGCTCTTATTTCTAAAGGCAATATTTTTTGCGACCTGCGCGGGCTTCTGCTCCTGCCCTGCGGCGAAGATCACATCAAACTCCGGCGCGCTCTCGCCCAACCAGCCGCGAGCGCGCTCTTCAAACGGAGCGTCCTTCGTGTCCAGACCGATGCACAGCGTGTAGAAGAAGCCGCCGGGCCGCAGGTATTCAGGCAAGGCCGCGACGATGCTGCGCGTTAAGGTCTCGCCCGTCTCGCCGCCGTCGCGCCAGATGACGGCGCTTTTGAGCGCAGGCATGTAAGGCGGATGAGCAACGATGCGATCAAAAGTTCTTCCCTTCACAGGCTCGTAGAGATCGCCGCAGACAACTTCGACGTTCTCACAATCGTTAAGCATCTTGTTGAAGAGAGCGAAGTGCGAGGCGCGCTCCGTGATGTCCGAAGAGACTGCCCGCTCGACATGTCGGCTGAGGGCGAGCGCGCCGATGCCTGAGCCTGCGCAGAGGTCAATCGCATCGCGCACGGGACTCTTTGAAATGACTTGAAGGAAGCGTAGCGTGCCGGAGTAGATGGCAGGGAAGACAACATCAGGCGGCGGAGCGAACGTCGAATTGTCTCTGTTCCTGTAGAGGTCCGAAGCGACGACGAAGCCGCCGACGGGGTAGATGAAGGCTGGCGTGTAGTAGCGTGCTTCGTCGCTTTCACTCGCTTCGATGCGCAGCACGTCGAGGGCCAGAAACGAGTAGATGGTCTGGCGATCAAAGAGCCGCGTTACCTCTTCGCGCGCCACAAACTCTAAAAAGAGAAAGGCGCGGATGAAGAAGGCAAGCTGGCCCGAAACGTCTGACAGGTCCGCTTTAGAGATCAGGCTCGTGATGTCTGTCTTCAAAGGGTCAACTGCGCCGAGGTCCGACATATCTTTAATCTTGAGGACGCGGCACACGGTCGCGTCGTCAAAGCTCGCCAGACGGAAAGCTTCACGCACGCGCGCAAAGTCTTCACGTGTCCCGAGGCGCAAAGGCCAGTCATGCTCACGCTTTTCAGTGCTCATTAATTCTCCTTCAAACATTTTCCCGGCTGCGTCTTCGAGATAAAAGTTTATTGACAATAAAGATGCCGAACGGTAGCCTGTCGCCGTTTCATGGAACCAAGGTCTGCGCCGTCTGCGCCCCGGCTTCGATTACATAGTTACGCGGAGAACAATCTTATGGAAGAGTCTTTCGACACTCAAAAGCTTTTGACGCTCAGAAAAGTGACGCGGGCTGTCTCTGACCTCCTGCGCGGGCAGATGAAAGAATATCTTTCGACGCTCGCGCCGCTGCTTCGTCCACGCACAGTGCTCGGCGATTACGTGCAGACGAGCACGAAAGAGACGACGCGCGGCTCTGATAAAGCTTTCAAAGAGTTGCAGAGCCTCTACGAACAGATTGCCCGCACGAAACCTTTCAACATCACGGCAGAGCTAAAGCCTCCGGTTGAGATAATCAACACTGCTCTCGAAATGACCCCGATGGAGTACGAGCACGAAGCAAGCACAGGGCAGGAGAGCAAGTCTGTCATCGTCACCTCTCCGCTCAAGTGGGTGCTCTCATATTCAGGCTTCTCGCCAAAGCGTTTGAGAGAGATGCTGGCGGGCCGTCAGCGAGACCACGAGAAGGTCAAAGAGTTTCTACTCCACTACCTAGTCATGCACGTCGTCGTCTCGAATCAAACAGGCGTCACACAGATTCTGGACGCGCTCCACTTCCCTGTCACTTCAGAACGCTCCCCTGACTTTGGCGAACTCCCAATCACCTGCATCTCGTCTTCAATCTCAACGCTGCGACCGCCCGACAACGTTATCATCGAAAGCACGGAGATTGCCGGACGCGACGCCTTCGAGGAAGTCATCAACCTCGAAGACATCCAAAAGATGCGCGACCCGCTCAAAGATCAGTTAATAGGGCTTGTCAAAAATCACGGCGAGCATCTTTTACCTGATTCATAAAAGAACATACGAGAACGCCGTCGGGTAATTTCTCGGAAGAGATCAGGCATACAGATAGCGCAGGTTATAAGAGGAGTAGAGACGCACAATCCGAGAACTTCCTTGTCTCAAGCCTGAACGCATTTAAGAAAGCCTTTGGCTGGAAACTTTTTTCTGACGCTGCACCTGTAGAGCTTTGTAGCCGAGCAACGTTCGGCCATTTCTATCGCTGATGTTCGGAATAAATACTTGCTCGATCTCCGGCCAACCTTGAATCGTGATATACATGCCGTTCGGCAAAATTTCTTTATGCTGCGTATGGCCGTAGCCGACGAAAGCCATAACATCTTCCCGGACTATCGCCTTCACCACAATATCCATCAAGCTCCACTCATTCCTCACAGCGGTTGCAGCCCGTCCCAGATAGCCGAGCGTCAAGCCATCCTTCCTGTGCCTGATCTGGCTCACACGATGCTCCGCCAGAATCTTACGATAGTCGTGGTCTGCAATCCACCAGGCCCCTGCGGCCCACGTCTCCGGCGGCTTATCGCTGCTCGCAAACCGAAACAGCGTCAAACCAGCCAGAAGCAGTTTGACACGCGGAGAGCGCATCCCGCTAAACAGGACTTCACGAACTTCATTCGACAATTGATCTAGGCTCAAATTATCATTCAGTGGCATCAGCGTCTCCAGATCGGATTGCGCTTAACGGTGCATGGAGTTTTAGTTCTAGATTGAGAGGGTCTGCTCCTGTTTTTCATTTAAGACAAGTCCTGACACAATAGCCTTGAAAAAAGGTTCAGCGCGTGACCAATCATCCTCTACGGTTGTCATCGTCAGCGCTCCTACTGTTTGCCCCCGCCGAGCGTATGTCTGACGTTGAATAACGGGTCGCCCGTCAGGGCTTTTGTAGCGGAGAGTGAGACCGATTGCTTCATCTGCGCCTGTGATGTTTGCCGGACCGGACAACTCTATTTGAGGGTCTATGAAGTGCTGGCGCAACAACTCTATCTGAGCGTCAATGTACTGCTGTAGAGTCTTGTCGTCGCTCAGATGATCTTCTCCCACTATGACATTGCTGGGGAAGACGCCTTTGCCCGCGCGTCGCACCCCGTATCCATCAATAATCTCCCAACCTTCGGGCAGGGTGGCGAAAGACCAACTGCCGACTACCAATTTGTGCCTGGGTCTCTTTGGCACATTAATATGTGTTGTCGTCTCTGAGCCTACCTGTGCCGTGGACGCAGCCTCGTCCAAAGCGGGTGTAGATTCAAAGACACGCACGGTGAAGACAGTCTGACCAGCAACAATCTCATCATTGTCGCTAATGACCGCCTCGTTTATTCTGGTTCCGTTAAGGAAAGTTCCGTTGCGACTATTTCTGTCGAGAATCCGGCACGACTGATCGCCACATTCCAAAGCGAAATGCAGGGAGGAGATGAGTGGGTCATCTGGAACGACAAAACCTGCCCGCTCCGTGCGACCAACTTCGATGATTTGACCCTCCCGCAGTAAAGTTTTTTTACCGGCGAAGGGTCCCTCCTTCACCTGTAAGGTAACTAGCATGATCTGGAACTTCCGTTATCCTTCAGAACATCTATTCGAGCAACCGTAAACTGTCCTCTATATCACTGTCTTCCTTTTGTCCCGGTTGACTGCCTCACCACAACATCTTTGGGGATGAGCGCCGGTACAGCTAATGAGACAGGCTGGCTACGCAGAAATTGTTGGTCACGAGGCGCATCAAATTGCCCGCGCATTGCGTAAAGAGTTTCCCCTCCTTCTTCAAACGCAAGCATTTGGCGCTCATCATTCTTGACGAGATAGCCCAACTCAAACCGGATCATCCTCGTCTGAGTTTGCATGATCTCCTTATTTTTCCCTTCCGGTCGCGTTAATCGAAGCATCGGCAGATAAGGATGATGCTCAGTCAAAGGTAACGGGAGTTTGACTTCCTCTTGAAAAGTTTCACCAGCGCGAACCAGCGTTAGATACGGCGACTCTACCTGAGTCACTTGTAGCCCACTCGGAATTTTCTGAGCGCTTTTGGAAATCGTTGCCGTTAGATCATCACTAAATGTGACATACGCCAAATCAGGGTCTACTTTGCCCGAACCGTCAGGCGACAGTCTTACCAGACGGTTGAACGCATAGATGTCCCGCTCGCCCTGGTTCTTTATGAAGTATTTGATGAAGAGATCGCTGTCTCTAACTTCGATTTTGGCGTCGAGGCTCACCTGAGAAACAGGTTGGGAAGCCTCGACAGGCTTTTGCTCCACGTTTGACCTCCCCTGTGATGCTGCTGGCGCTGAAGTACGGTAATGACAAGTTGGCGTGGCAAAAAGCAGTAAGCTTACAACGACGCCTAAGAGTATCTCACTACTACTAACTGTGCCACGCATCATTAACATGTTGCCTACGGCGGTCCAAACTGAGTGTAGCGAGGTCGCCGCGGTTGGCCCAGGTCGTCACGAAGCGCATTCTCACTGATGTCACGACCGGAATAATCGTTGGGATAACCCGGCTGCGCTCCTACGCCAACAGCCATACGCTCACCTTCAATAGTGAAGTCGTTCGTGCCATGAGCGTTATGCTGGGCGTGAACGAGTTCGTGTCCGAGTATTACCGGCGATGTAGTGTCCATCCACGGCTCGCGTCCGGGCTGGCCCTGCGCGGTAGGCCCGGAGTCGTACATATTGGAAAAATTCGGATTGTAACTGACCACACTGTTCGTGCCTGTGCCGTCCGTAGCATCTGCGCCATTCGCCGGACTACAGCCGCCATTGGCTGCGCCCGATTCCCGGATCGTGACCGTGCGCCCAGTACCATCGAAGCTATCAATGAGCCGCCGCCCGGCATCGGTATTATTCAGTGTGTTCAGATCATTGACGACCCTTGCTTGAAACTCCGGCGTTCCCTCAATGCGGATGTTCTCATTATACTCGGTCACGTAAGACCCATCAGGCTGTAGCACCGCCCGTGGATAGGGACTAATAAAATGACGTAAGCCCGCGAGAAAGCCTCCTATAATTGCTAAAACGAGTCCGATCCCACCGGGTGCGCCGACCATCCCGACAAGGACGGTCGGGCATCCCATCGCTACCATATCAGGGGGGCCGACGCAGATCAGCATATCCGTCTGACGTGATTGCGGTGGGCCACCAACCAGCACCGTAAATGATCCGAGAATCAAGGGACCGCCCACGTGCGGAACCACGCCGGTCACCATAGGACACACATGCATATCACCGATCCGGGCGGCAGGCATGTTGCCAATAATTACCGTCGGTAAACCGACAGTGATTACTCCTCCGTGAGCGGTTGGGTCTCCTAATCTAGCGGCTGGAAGTGTCATGAGCCTTTTCTGTGTCCTCAACTATCGCGCAGGGGCCAGGCGAATCATGGCCCCGCTCGCATTACCGATGAGCGCGGTGGGAAAACATCGAGGCAAAATTGGAACACCTGCCTCTTGAACTACCCCCGTGATCATCGAGCATGTGTGCATGTCACCGACTCTTGCTGCCGGAGGCATATCTCTACTCCTACACTTTCAGATTGATGCCTGATTCAAGCTTGCTCACAAAGTCAACTCTCATACTTCTCTCTTCAACGAAGCTGTACCTTAGCCGGGACAAGATTTATAACCTGACTTGGAATCATCTGCCTGATTCGGCTTGGTCGGATTGGCCTCTTTGGCATCATCAGGCGGATCGGGGTCATTTGGGGCTGTAGGACTTGAGCCACTGCCGCTACCGGCTGCGCCGCCGCTATTGATAAGAACCATGATTCCCTGAATGGTGACGCCCGTAGGCCCTATATCAACAAAGCCTCCCGGCCCTTTGAGAGTCAATTGCACGCCAGCTTCTATAATCACTTTCATGCCAGCTTTAAGATGAATCTCCTGTCCGGCTTCAGCAGCGTATTTCTGCCCGATCTTTTCCTGCTTATCTGTCCCGACCGTGAGCGAGTCCGACGCATCAACTTTCGTCGCGCGCTGACCCTTCACGTGCAATTGATCGCTCTCTCCGGTCATCACAAAACGGTTCTTCACCGTTAATTCAAAGTCTTCATCAACCTTCTCCATCAGATGCTTTTTGACGTGGAGGTGGTACTCGTCTCCGATGGTTTCCGTCTTCTTGCCTTTAATTAGAATATCCTGGCTGCCAGCGCCTTCGTCGCCGCCGCCGACGCAGAGTTCCATATTGCCTTTAATTAACTCCAGATGGTGTCGCTCGACGGTCAAATGCTTATCGCGGAAGCTGCGCTCGCGGTGGTCTCCATACTTTTTGCCGTGCTGGTCAACGCCGCCAATCGTGAGGTTACGATTGTTGCCGATGTTCTCCATGCAGTCGTTCTTGATGCGCGTGTCTATGTTGCGCTCGCCGTGAATGAAAATCTGCTCCTTGCCTTTGGTGTCGTCAAAGCGCCATTCGTTATAGCCCACCCCGCCTTTGGTCGAGTTGCTCTTAACGCCGCTCACCTTGTTATCGTTCGGATGTTTACTGTCCGGCCCCTGGCCCAGATACGGCGGCATCTGATCCGCGTTATAAACGCTGCCGACAATAATGGGCTGGTCCGGGTCTCCTTCCAGATAATCAACAATCACTTCCTGTCCTATTCTGGGCCAGAAAAATGCTCCCCAACGCTTCCCTGCCCAGAACTGCCCGACTCTCACCCAACAGGAACTGTCGGCATCGTTCTTCCCTTCTCTGTCCCAGTGAAACTGCACTTTGACCCGTCCATACTTGTCCG
>JBAWGU010000651.1:0-8655 GCA_049593215.1 Pyrinomonadaceae bacterium | reverse complement strand
CGTATGGGCGCAGGCGCACGCCGTCGTCAATAGAGTAGACTAACGTTCCAAGTTTAAAATAAGCGGAACACAAAAGACGGCAGATTATATGAAAGGATAGGTTGGCGAAATGAGACGTAGCACATTTCAGGATCGCGCTACCTTGCAAGGCTCAACAGGCGAGCGCTTCTGTAGTCAAGCCAGCGCCAGATTTTTCGCGGGCGACAATTCCAGTCTGGTCTATTCGGCTAGTGATCGCACGGCGCGGATGATACCGCAACATCTTGCAGTTTTGTTGGAACGCTGCCGCACTTTCAAGACACTCGACGAACATACTTTGAGTTGCGCGGATTTCTTCGCGCAGAGCTGCCGGGGGACTCAACCGCCTAGCGTGGAAGCAATCAAGAGATCGCTTTCCGCGCTCGCGGACGCCGGACTTCTTATTTCCGAGCGCACTGTCCTTGATGCTTGCCGACAATCGAATCAGGCTCAACCGTGCATTACTTCAACCGGAATAATCACGCGAAACCGGACGGAAAATTTGGAGCGATGTCTCAGGAGCTATATCGAAAACGGTCGGCGGTATGAAAGAGCTACTGAGTTTGTCGTGATGGACGACTCTGACACTGCAAAGAGCGTGGCTGACAATAAGAACCTCCTGTCGCTGCTCAAGCGGGAGTATGATGCCGATATTTCATACGCAGGATGGGAGGAGAAAAGGCGGTTTGCGAAATTGCTGGCCTCGGAAAGCTCCTTAAACCCTGACGTGATCAACTTCGCTCTCATTGACGCACACAACTACGAGTTCTCTTGCGGGAAGAATAGGAATGCGCTGTTTCTTCACACGATTGGAGAGTTGATCTTTAGCACCGATGACGATGCCGTATGTCGAATTGCGGCTCCGGCTCAATCCAATGTGGACCATGAACAGGAAGCAATGGGGCAGCCTTTAACTCCTGTGGAAATCTGGTTCTTTGCCGACAGGGAAGAGGCGCTTAAGTCCGGGTTGTTCGTAGAAGAAGATCTTCTGGCTGTCCACGAGCGACTCCTGGGCAGGGAACTCGCCGATTGCCTCGCGGACTTCGGGGACATCGACCTGCTTAGTCTGGAGCGACCGCTCGCTTATCACCTACGGTCGCTGGATTCCGGCGATGCGAGAGTACTCGTTACGCTGAGCGGAATGATCGGGGATTCGGGGATGCGACTGCCGGTCACTTACAGAATCCTGGGACCCTCCTCTCGAAAACGTTTGATTAAATCTGAAAATACTTATTGCGTCGGAGGTTCGAGCCGCGAGGTCTTGCGTGCAGCGACTCGCTACTGCGTGAGCACACGCACATGGTTTATCTCTACTGCGCTCGGATACGATAACCGCGCCCTGCTTCCTCCGTTCTTCCCCGTGCTTCGCGGCACGGACGGTATCTTCTCTGCCACGCTTGGCATCTGCTGCGAATACGGATATTTCGGCGACGTGCCGCGCGCAGTTCTACATGCGCCCACACCCCCCAGATCATACGACCGCGCAAGTGTCACTGAGTCCGCGACCGGCATCACAATAAATTCCCTGATTATCTCCTGCCTCTCATCACAGCAGTTCGTCTCCGGCTCGGCTGATATTTCCTGCAAGATGCAATCGCTCGGCAAACATCTCATTGAAATCGGTTCGATGAGCTTGCGGGATTTCGAGGAGTTTGCGCGCCTGCATCTCTGGCGGGAACAGAGCAGCAAGATGGCGAATCTGGAAAAGGAGTTCATGCGCTATCAAAATCCACCGGATTACTGGGCGCGCGACCTCAAAGAATATCTGGCGACGATAAGGGCGTCGCTGGCAAAGCCCGAATACGTTGTTCCATTGGACCTGCGAAAAAATAGCAGCCTTGAGCAGGCACGCGAGTTGAGCCGTCAACTGGTGATGAATTTCGGCTCTCTTCTCTGCGACTGGCCCAATATGATCGAAGCCGCCAAGCGATTGCGCGCGAGAGGTGAAAGGTTGGCATTGCCAATCTGAACCTACATTCCGGCTCAGCTTATTCTTCTGCTTGAAGAAGGTTGATGCCCGTCTCTTTCTGCCTTTTCTGGTCCCACGAAATGTTGACCTGAGACCTTGCCGACAGTTCTCGCATTCATTGCAAGAAAAAGATTACCGAACCACTATTGTAAGGCAACAATATATTTTAAAGGCAGTTCTATTATTCACCCTCCTCCAAAAAGCTTAGCAAACTCCTCAGTGCAAAAGCCTGATTACCCCCTTGTTACAAAGATCAACTATCTCCTCAACACAAAACTTACATCGAAGGGTAAGGGACTGCTATGTACTCAGGAGATGCGAGGATTCAGCGCGTAATTTCGCTGATGGAAGAGAACCCTCATCAAACATTATCGCTTACCAGCATGGCTCGTTGTGTGGGGCTGTCGTCTTCACGCTTGCGGCACAAGTTCAAATCTGAAGTTGGGATGACGCCAACCGCTTACCTGCAAACGCTCAGACTGCGGAAGGCGAGAGAGCTTCTTGAAACACATCGCTTTACTGTTAAAGAGGTGCGGGCGGCGGTAGGAATTAAGAGTGACAGCTATTTCACGCACCGCTTCAAACTCATCCATGGCGTCCTGCCCTCACGTTCAAAGCTCTTTTGAATGCGTATTCGGCCCTGCTCATAAGTTAAAGTTGAGGCCGTAGCCAAATAGAGCAACAAATAGCCACTTCGAGCAAGAGAACTCTCTTGCTTTTTTTTTGGTCCAGTTTTAGCTTCGCAACATCATGAACAATACGAAGAGCCGGTTAGCAAGAGGAGTAGAGATTGCTACCAATCTCTCTATCATTCTGGTTGCGCTCATCGGAGCCAGCGTTTTAGTCAAGAATTATCTGCTTCGCCCTTCCGTGCCGCCGGCGAATGAGATTACTCAAGCCGCGCCCAACGGCTCGCAATCGCCTAACGGTTCACAAGCTGCGCCCAACGCCCAGAAGCCGAGGACCGGCCCTGCCGAGGGCACGCAGCTTTCCGTTCCGGGCGTTAATTGGAGCGAGAGCAATAAGACTGTTCTTTTGGCTCTTTCCAAGGGCTGCCACTTCTGCTCCGAAAGCGCTCCTTTCTATCAACAACTGGCGCACGAATTGGCCGAGCGAAAAGATGTGCGATTGATTGCCGTCTTCCCGCAGGAGGTCGGCGACGCAAAGAAATATCTGGATGGGCTTGGAGTATCTATCGGAGATGTCAGGCAAGCGTCTCTCGGCGCTCTCGGAATCGGAGGCACGCCAACCCTGATCATTGTTGATAAGAGCGGAACAGTAAAGCAGTCGTGGATCGGACGGCTTAATCCCGAAAGAGAACAAGAGGTGCTTGGCCGCATCCGTGCTTGACGCTGAAGATTGATGATTTGCTTGGTCGCAGGAGGCCCAAAATGAGGAGAGCATTGCTGCTGTTGGCGCTGTTAGCGTTGGTCATCTGGCTGTCGCGCAGCGCGCCGCCGAACAATCAGCGACAACCGGGCAGAGACTGGTTTATCGCAAGGACTGCCGATGCGCAATCGTGCTGCCCCAATCAAGGGGAGGAAGACCCGCACCAGGAGTGCGTCAACGGTGCGTGTGAATGGGTGCAGGGGTGCGGCGTGAGCGATTGCTCCTCCTGTTCATGCGATCCGTATCAAGAGTCTGCGTGTATCAACGAAGGCGGATCATGGGACCCGTATAGCTGCACGTGCTCTTACAGTTGCGACCCGGACGGCTCGATGGAAGCCAACTGCTACTACAGTGGAGGAAGTTGGGACCCGTACAGTTGCACTTGCCAGGCTCCTGAATGCAATCCCGGCGGCCCGGTCGAGACGGAGGAGATCAGCACCTCTTACTCGTACTGCGACGGAACGTATGTCTGGGACTGCGAGGGAACGTGGAGGACTTACGACCAATACTGCCAGGACGGCAGCGTCTATAACGAATGGACGGAATATACAGAGGTCTGCTCAAGCTATGGCGATTATTGCGGTGAAGACCCTTGCTGGGACGACCCCTATTGCTATTGCTACTGGGACTATTGCTCTTAAGCGAGCCTGTGACGAGCGTGTTCCGTTAGAGGAGAGCCGCAGTTAGAAGCGACTACCGAAAATGTGCTGGGTGTGGAGGTTGATGATGCCGAAAAAGATATATGGACTGCTGCTATTTGTGATAGCCGCGCTCTGCTGCGCCGCGAACGCATATGTGATGGCGCAACAGGGAAGCGCTGTTGAAAGTGCGCCAGCCTCGACAAGCGCCTTGAAACCGCCGGTGCTCGTGAAGCACCCGCGCGAGGCTCTTTATAGCCGCGCCAAAAAGGCTGGCGGCAATCTGGTCTGGAGGTACAGGCCCAACAGGGGCGTGCTTTATCCCACTGTCGAAGAACTTGCCAAACGCAGCGATATCATTGTGGTAGGCCGCATCCTCGGTCACAGGTCAAGTCTCAGGCCGGATGGAAAATTCATCACGCAGGATTATCTGGTGAGAGTGCAGGAAGTAATCAGAGGAGACTTGCCGAACAGCAAATCAATCATCATCAGCCTGCCCGGAGGCGACTACAGGTATCCCGATGGAACGCACGTCCACGTCATGCCAATCGGCTATAGACAGCCCGAGGATGGGAGCAGCTATGTCTTCTTTTTGAGGAAGAAGACGGGCGAGGATTACAAAGGCTACAGGCTCGTCTCTGAGACTCAAGGTCTCTTTGGCATGAAGAATGATCAGGTTGAGCCAGCTAATTTGGTCAAGTCCGATCCTGTCGTTGTGAAGTATCGCGGAATGGCTACCGGAGAATTTCTCAGGCAGATTCACAAAGCCGTTCCGATAAAGAAATAGGATGAGATAGCTACAACAGCAGTTTTGAGAACGAGAAGATTCGTCGCGTCGGTTTTGGTTGACGAAGCGCAGGCATTCTAACGAGGAGGACAGAAACATGAAGATCGCGCGAAAGGTCACAGCCAGTTTGATCATGGCACTCTTGCTCTGTGCCCTGTGGTCCTCGCCAAGCTCGTCACGGGACCGAAGCCGGTCGGCACGCTCGACTGCTGGCAAGACTATGCAAGACCCGTCGGCTCAATCAGGCCAGCAGGCGCAGCGCGCCGCCATGAGCGATGAGGAGAAGCTGGTGCGCGACCTCTATGCGAGGCTCATGCGCTACCAGTCTGCGGCGACGGATGAACTGGCCGCGAGAGAAGGCAAAGCGACCGGGCCGGATGACTATCTGACCTTCGAGCTGCGCGACATCCGCTCCGGGTCTGTCTCGGAAATATCCGGCAGGCCATTGAACGAACTCATCACGGAGGGAAGTGGCACGCTCATCAACCTCAAGACGACTCATCTGAATCAGGGCGATGGTCCAGTCCACGCTTACTACGAGGCTGAGTGGTCCGGCGTTTCCAGTGTTGAAAACCCGTCCGATGCAGGTCTCAGCAAGAGCGCTACCGGTGCGCGAACGGTAGGGCAACTGCTGCGCAAAGGCGGCGAGAATTTTAAGGGCATCAATCGCTACACCTCTTACGAAGTGAGGGTTCAGCTTAAAGGACAGCAGCGCACTTATCGCGCGCTGGCTCTCTATCAGTTGGATAATCCAGCGCAGGATAGCAGCCGTGTCATGCAACCGGAGCGAGCCAGAGCGGCGCATGTGCAGATACTCGACAATATCACGACGGATTTAAGCGCAATCTACAGCGAGGAATCTCCGGCAGTGCGCTCGCCCTGGCAGAAGTATGTCAAGACCGGCACGTACATAGCTGTGGCAAGGTCCATCAAGGAGACTAAGCAGGCAGGCAAGGCTCTGATTCCTGTCGATGCGCCGATTGGTTATCTGCCCGGCGATGATGTTGCGCCGAGCAATGAAGACAGGCAGACGATGGCCGTCAACGCAATGTGCAACGCAGGAGTCGCCAAAATCCAGTATCAGAGCGACTCAGGCTTTGTGGATATATCGGGAACACTCTACGTGTTCAAAGGTACGAGCGTCACTTTCAAAGCGATACCAGACCCGGCTGATGGGACGTTCGCAAGCGGCCAGCCTGTCTGGAGCGGAACGTCCGGCGCGACTGGAACGGGAGAGACTACCTCTGTCACCTTTAATACGGCCTCAACCAGCACGAGCGATTTCAAGACCGTGATTGCTACTGCCGGAAACAGCGTGACGGTCAATGTTATCGTTTACAACTTAACCGGCGTCTTGACGGCGCGCGATAACTTCACCGGAAGAAGCAACACTGATTTCGGAGTTGCAGAAGTTGTTGATCTTTCTTTCACCGCGACGCCCGCCGTGACGGCTGCTCAAGCAGGGGGCTTGCAGTGGAAACAGACGACAGGGAGCGGCACTCTGACCGGGATGACAGACGGCACAGGCACCTACACTGCGGCGTCTTCGCCCGAAAGCGTAACTTTGAAATTGGAAGTTCAAGCCGGACCATCCAAAGGGCTTGGACCTTCTACAAATATTAACGTCATCGCCCCGAGCGGCGCGTATCAAGTGCAGCAGCCGGGCAGTGGTGTCGCACACGCGCAGGGAACTTGTTCTGCCGGTTTCCATGCGATCACTTACTTGACGCCGAAGACTGTCTCCTTCATCAATATAGAGGCGAGAGAAGGAACAACATCAGCCGCCGCGACGGGATGGCTGGCTCGCGACAACGGCGTGACCCACCCGGTAGGGAGCTGGCTACCTGTAGCCAACTGCGACATCAGCACCGGATGCCAGATTCAAGCGATAGATAGTATCTACAATCAGTATCCACCCAATTACGGAGGCCCGATGTGGGGCAACGGGGATTTCCAATGGAACATCCCTAGAGAATGGCGTGTTGGAACAGGTTCAGCCACGCAGTACACAAGCCTGCTGCATCACTTTATATCTGATGCCGCAGGTAAGGCTACAATATCGAAGGGCGGCGCAGGTCCCTTCTCAAAGAATGCGAATGACCCGAATTCCAGCTTTTAAGGGAGGATTAAAGCAGTGAGAAAACTTTACAAGCAAGCCCTGTGGATAGCGGTTATCGCTGCGGCCTTGATTAGCAGCTATCTGTTCTTTCAATCTGTCATCGCTAATCCTCTGGCAACGCAGCGTCATGCGCGGGCTGCGACAGAAGAGCCGGGCGGCCTGCGCGTTGCCGCACAAAATGGTAATCTGAAAGATATGTACGCACAAACGCTGGCTCGCATTAAAGGGGCGCGCGAGGCGCGGGATATAAACGGGTTGGTAAGACTGGGTGATGAGATAGAGGCCACCTGGAGCAAGCTGGACGCTACCCGCTATGCCTCCTTGATGCTGGAAGTTTGTAATGCGTTTAGCTCGACAGACCTCAATGACGATAACCAGTATGTTCAGGAACAGAAATATGCCTTGCTTGTCTTGAATAAACGACTCGTCATCCCTGCCAATATAGAGGCTCAATTGGTGCTTCACTTGCAGGAAGATATTGAATATGGCAAGGGGCAATTGAGCGCAGAGAAGTGGATGGAGAACAGGCGCAACAAGGCGGAATTATGGCTGCGTACATGGCAACACTTGAATGCATCCATTATCCCTAACTTTGATTTCAAAGATTTACCGTTGGAAAACGTTGCCCCTCCTCCGGGGGTTGCCGGTGTGGCGGGGATGTCACCGGATGCGATTAAAGACCCCGCGCTTCGCGCTCGCTATCAACGTGCAGTTGACTCCAATAACAGGAAGGCCGAAAATTACCGCGCGCAGTCCGCTCTATACAAGACGCGCGAGATTTTCCGCGACCGGATGGAGGCTTACCTGATTAGGTCTTATTCGCGTCCCCCCGATAATACTAAAGAGATAGAGGCGATTCTGAAAAAACATTCTGTGGATGAAGGCACACGCGCAAAAATTCTTGACAAGGTTAAGTTTGAAACAAGCGAGCTTCACTCCGATTAAAGGGTGAGCCGCAAGAGCGAGAGTTCCGCAGGAGCGCATGAAGGCCATAGCCGTCAATCATAAAGCGCGCCACTCAACGGCGCGCTTGAGCGAGCGTCTTGCAGGACAGCTTCTGAGCGTTATTTATTACCCGCACCCTTTGTCTCACGGCGGTCTCGTCCTCGTCTTCCACGATGAAGTAGAGTCCTTAGTAGACCTCATCACGGAGGCTTACACGTGCGTCCCTCTAGACCTCGCCTTGCATTGCCTGCGGCGCGCAGAACTGTTCGAGCTTTCCTTGCCGACCTTCACATGGCTGCACGTCTTGAACAGGCGCATTCATCTGGGCTATTGCGTGAAGCAGACAGGAGTCGTGCTCTACGGCCCGGACGTGCGCGATGAAATACCGCCTCCGCCAGAGCCGCGCGTGCTTCTCAACGCGCATCTTGAATCCTGCGCCCACTTCATGCGTAATCATGCCATCCTCGGCCTGCTGGCGAGTGAGAACTATCTGGAGTTGATGAAAAGAATCGAGTGGCAGATGAAGTGCCTGATGTTGACTGCGCTTCTCTTGCGCGGCGAATGGGCCGCGAACATTGATGCAATCGTCCCGCGCTTTGAACGCGCCTATCAAGATGAGCAAATTAAGAGCTTGTGGCAGGAGCTTAACGCACTGATTGACTCAATCAACTGGACGGATCAAGCCACTTGTCGCCGTGCTGCGTATGAGGCGGTATGGCTTTTTGAATGTTTCCTGCGCCGGTTAAGGGAGTATGCCTAAGTGAACCTGACAACTGCTGAAGATTATGAC
>JBAWGU010000650.1:0-8215 GCA_049593215.1 Pyrinomonadaceae bacterium | reverse complement strand
TCTCTGCGTAATCTCTGCGAAGACTCTGCGCCTCTGCGGTGAAGTGCGTTGCGACGACAATCAATTGCAAACAGCTATAATACGAAAGGCGTTGAAAGACACTTTGTAATCTAAAATAGGTTAAAATGGAATCAATAATGAGGAGAACCCGCAAACGAAATTCATGAATCCTGAAAACAGAGAATTGCTTTTTGTCTTACTCTCAATGGCCGTGATACTTGTCATCTGCGCGCTGGCGGTCTTCTTCTTCGTCAGACAATGGCGCAGGGAACAGAAAGACAGGGAGAAGTTCAAGAAGCAATAAGCTCATCAAGCTACGGCTCTCAGCACGTGCGCGCCGCCGCGCTTCGGCCCGATTGGAACGCACAACGCAAACGGCGTATCATTACATTTACCGAAAAAGCCGCGCGACGCGGGATGCCGCAAGCTAAACATTATCTCGAATCGAATTTAAAGAAGTGACCGCTCTACTCAAAGATTCTTACGGACGTGCGATACGCGACCTGCGCGTGTCTCTGACGGATCGCTGCAACTTTCGCTGCTTCTACTGCCTGCCGCACGGCGAGCCGCCGATTGCGCCGAAAGAGCAGATGCTCACCTACGAAGAGATCGAGTATGCCTGTAATATCTTCGTCTCGCTCGGCATCGAAAAGATTCGCTTAACGGGCGGCGAGCCGATGATGCGCCGCGACATAGAGACAATCATCAGCAAGCTCTCCCATCTTAAGCCGCGCCTGCACGACCTTGCGCTCACGACCAACGGCTATTTTTTGCCTGACCGCGCGCAGCAGCTTAAAGACGCAGGGCTTGACCGCATCACCATCAGCCTCGACAGCCTTAAGCGCGATGTCTTCACGAAGATGACAGGCGTGGACGTGCTTGAGCGAGTGCTCGAAGGCATCGAAGCCGCGAAGCGCGCGGGCCTCACGCCCGTTAAAATCAACGCAGTTATTGTGCGCGGCTATAACGAAGAAGAAGTGGCAGACTTTGCAAACTTCGCCCGCGAGCATGATGTGCAGATGCGCTTTATAGAGTTCATGCCACTGGATTCGGGCCACGACTGGTCCCGCGAGATGGTAGTCTCAGGCAAAGAAATTTTCCAGCGCATCCAGAATCGTTTTCCCCTCATCCCTCTCGATGTAAAACGCGGCTCCGAAACCTCCATGCGCTATCGCTTCGCAGACGATTCAAGAGGCGAGATAGGCATCATCGCGCCCGTCACAGAAGCCTTCTGCGGCGCGTGCTCGCGCATACGCCTCACCGCAGACGGCCAGATCAGAACATGCCTCTTCTCAACCGTAGAGCATTCACTGCGCGACGTAATGAGAGGCGGCGCAACGCGCATGGAGATTGTTGACTACATCGAAAGCGTGGTCTGGAAGAAAGAGCCTCGGCACTACATCAACGATCCTGATTTCCGCCAGCCTGAGCGTACGATGAGTTTCATCGGTGGATAAAAGAGTCAGATAGGAGAAGCAGACTAATGACAACTGTTCTTGAACAACCGCCCGAAGTTAAAGAAGCCGCTCGGCAAGATGGAGTGCTGGAGTTACGCCTGTTCACGGTAGAAGAGTATGAACGGATGGCAGAGGTAGGTATTCTGGGGAGAGATGAAAGATTAGAGTTGATTGACGGAGTGATTATAAAGATGAGTCCGAAAGGCGACCCTCACTGCGCCGCGACAGATCGCGCTGCAAGATATTTTATTAAGCGCATGGATGATAAGGTTATAGTAAGAAACCAGAATCCCATCCGTCTTGATAATAACGCAGAGCCGGAACCGGATATTGTTCTCGCTACTCCACAAGAGAAAGAGTACAGCGACCGCAAGCCAACGCCACAAGAGATTCTGTTGGTCTTAGAAGTTGCTGATACCACTCTGTACAGTGATCGCCGGACGAAAGCATTAATCTATGCTCGCGCGGGAATCCAGCAATACTGTATCTTGAACTTGAAGGCCAGAGAGTTGGAAGACTACCGCGACCCAAGCTCTGAAGGTTATCGCAGCAAA
This sequence comes from Pyrinomonadaceae bacterium, assembly GCA_049593215.1. Classification (GTDB taxonomy): domain Bacteria; phylum Acidobacteriota; class Blastocatellia; order Pyrinomonadales; family Pyrinomonadaceae; genus JBAWGU01. The sequence continues at coordinate 6,204 of JBAWGU010000650.1, read as the reverse complement.
CAAACTTATAAGGCGGAGCAGAGTTTCAGCCTCGTCGCATTTCCTGAAGTTGTCATAGCTGTTGGCGAATTGTTGCCGCCGGAATAGAATGATTTATGTTTAATTAGCCGTTGTGCATTGATAAGTCAAAAAAGTTTTCGGGGGAGCCTCGATCTAAAGTCGAAGCTGAGAGTCGCAAGCGCGCGAGACCCCTTGAACCTGATGCGGTTAGTACCGCCGAAGGGAGAAACCGAGCGGAAAGACCGTTTCAAATCCTTTCAAGGCGTTGGAGCGGTCTTTTCGTTTTATGGGCCTGAAAAAGTTCGGGCCGGAAAGTTAAGTGGAAAGTTATGAATAAAGTGGATGAGAAAGAAGTGCGCGAAAAGTTGAGCGATGAAGTACGGCTTCCGAATTCGCGCAAAGTTTATGTTGGGGGAAAACAAAGAGGCGTGCGTGTGCCGTTTCGTGAGATTACTCTGAACCCGACAAAGAATTTCAACGGTGCATTGGAAGAGAACGAAGCCGTGCGTGTCTATGACACGAGCGGGGCGTGGGATGATGAGGATGTTCGTTGTGACGTGCGCGAAGGTCTGGCCGCGCTTAGACGCGAATGGATAATCGCGCGTGGCGATGTGGAAGAGTACACGGGGCGCGAGGTCAAGCCGGAAGATAACGGCTATCTCACCGTTGGCGCGGAAGAGTTTGCGCGCGAGAAGACGAAAGGAAAGCTGGAAGAGTTTCCGGGGCTGCGCCGTGCCCCCTTGCGAGCTAAAACGGGAAAGCGCGTGACGCAGATGCACTATGCAAGGCGCGGCATCGTCACGCCTGAGATGGAGTTCATTGCGATCCGTGAGAACATGGGGCGTGCGAGCGCGCTTCAAACTCTCGGCAACGGAGACCGCGATTCGCTCTCTCATCAACACAGGGGCGAGAGCTTTGGAGCGTCGCTTCCTTCCTACGTCACCGCTGAGTTTGTGCGCGATGAAGTTGCACGCGGGCGGGCGATTATCCCCGCGAACATCAATCATCCGGAATCGGAGCCGATGATTATTGGCCGCAACTTCCTCGTCAAGATTAACGCGAACATTGGCAACTCAGCCGTCGCGTCTTCGATTGATGAAGAGGTTGAGAAGATGCGTTGGGCCACGAAGTGGGGCGCGGACACTGTGATGGACCTCTCAACGGGCAAGAACATTCACGCGACACGCGAATGGATTCTACGCAACTCGCCTGTGCCGATTGGCACTGTGCCTATCTATCAAGCTCTGGAAAAAGTCGGAGGCAAAGCGGAAGAGATGACGTGGGAAATCTACCGTGACACTTTGATTGAGCAGGCGGAGCAGGGCGTTGACTATTTTACGATTCACGCGGGCGTGCGCCTTCCTTACATTCCACTGACGGCGAAGCGCACGACGGGGATTGTCTCGCGCGGCGGCTCAATCATGGCGAAGTGGTGCCTCGCCCATCACGAAGAGAGTTTTCTCTACACGCGCTTTCGAGAAATCTGCGAGATCATGGCGGCCTATGATGTCTCGTTCTCTCTTGGCGACGGATTGCGTCCCGGCTCAATCGCGGATGCAAACGACGAAGCGCAGTTTGCAGAGCTTGAGACGCTCGGCGAATTGACGAAGCTCGCATGGGAGCAAGATTGTCAGGTGATGATCGAAGGGCCGGGCCATGTGCCCATGCACCTTATCAAAGAGAATGTGGATAAGCAGCTTGAGATTTGTCAGGAAGCTCCTTTCTACACGCTTGGACCACTAACGACGGACATTGCGCCCGGCTACGATCACATCACGTCGGCAATCGGCGCGGCGATGATTGGATGGTTCGGCACGGCCATGCTCTGCTACGTCACGCCGAAAGAGCATCTCGGTCTTCCGAACAAAAAGGATGTCAAGGAAGGCGTCATCACTTACAAACTCGCAGCGCACGCCGCAGATTTAGCCAAAGGTCATCCGGGCGCGCAGCTACGCGACAACGCGCTCTCGAAAGCGCGTTTCGAGTTTCGCTGGGAAGATCAATTCAATCTCTCCCTCGACCCCGAAGTCGCGCGCGAGTATCACGACGAGACGCTGCCGCAGGAAGGCGCGAAGCTCGCGCACTTCTGCTCCATGTGCGGCCCGCACTTCTGCTCGATGAAGATTACGCAGGACGTGCGCGAGTACGCAGCGCAGAAGGAGATAGATGAGCAGGCCGCGCTAGAGACCGGCCTGAAAGAGAAGGCGGCGGAGTTTGTGGCATCGGGCGCGGAGATTTATCAGGGAGAGTTGCCGAAGGGCGCGAAGCTTGAGCATTAAAGCTGTTACTGAAAATGCGAATCAAGAGTAGAATGGCAGACCTGCCGGGGAGGTTTAGAATTCGAGCCTGCGGGATGCTTCAAAGGCGCGCGACCAGCGTGGATTGCTCGTAAATTTCTACGGCAAGATCACACCGGGTTGCTCGCTCCTATCAAACTCTTGATTCGCATTTTCATTTGGCGAGGGATGAGATGAGTCTCAGCAAAATTTCAGCGCACATTATCAGAAGGGCTGTGGGTGGCTTTTCAGTTGTGTTGATGTTGCTGATTCTATTACCTCTGAATATTCAAGCACAACAACTCTCGCCTTCTAAGGCTGCGCAGCCTGTCAAGCTAATCGGCAATATTTATGAAGTTAAAAAGGACGCTCAAGGCGCGATTAACGCGACGGCGAGTGGGGAGAGTCAGGCAGTCAATGCTTCAAAGCAGACGAAGGCTGAAGGGAACAGGCTCTTAAACTTTTTCAGGAAGACGACGATAGACGGTTTTATTGACCTGTACTTTAGCTACAACTTTAATCGCCCTGCCAGACAAATCAATTCTCTACGCAGTTTTGACACACGCGACAGGCGTTATTCATTCAACGTGGCGGAGATTGGTTTTGAAAAAGAAGCTACCGCAGATTCACGAATCGGATTTCGATTGAATCTCTTTTATGGACCAGCAACAGATTTCCTTAGCGCATCGGAGCCGGGCGGACTGAAGTTTTACAAGAACGTGCAGCAGGCTTACATCAGCTATCTAGCGCCTGTCAGGGGGAAGCTGCAACTCGATGCGGGAAAGTTTATCCCATGGGCAGGCGCAGAATTGGATGCGGCGAAAGACAACTGGAACTATTCACGCAGCCTGCTCTACACGCTGGCTCAACCTTCTTTCCATACGGGGGTGCGCGCCACTTACGCTTTCAACGATAAGGTGAGTCTGATGGGCGCTATCGTCAATGGCTGGGCTAATGTGGAAGAAAATAATCGTGGCAAAACTTACGTCCTCGCCCTGACTCTCACGCCTGTATCAAAGCTCTCGCTGACGCAGAGCTACACGGTGGGGCCGGAACAGCCGGACGACAGTCGCCACAAGCGTCACTTGCTGGATACTATTCTCACTTATAATTTCAACGACCGTTTAAGCGTGATGGGTAATTACGATTACGGTCTTGAAAGGTTTGCCGATGGCAGCAAGGCGCGCTGGCAGGGGTTGGCTTCCTACCTGCGATACCAGATCACGAAGCGGATTGCTTTCAGCCCACGCTTTGAAGTCTATTACGACTATGACGGATTCACGACCGATACAGCGCAAAGGCTCAAGGAGATAACTCTGACGGGCGAGTATAAGTTTAGTAAGCACCTGCTCACGCGGCTGGAATACAGAAGGGACTGGTCCAACCATCCGGTGTTTGAGCGGACCGATCCGACGGACTTCTCCAGAACACAGGCAACAGTGGTTGGCGGTGTGATCTGGTCTTTTAACACACGAGACGAAAAGGCGGATGATGCAAGTGAAGATCAGAAAGATTCAACCAGCGTTTCATCGTCTCATGTGAATATTCAGGAGAGTCAATTCCATCAAGAGAACTTGAAAGAAAAGTTAACTTCTCAGTCAAAAGAATCAGACTCGCGGCTGGCCCTCAGATCAGTTTCTATTAGAAGCATCAAAATTACGGACGCATTGCCTTAGAGTGAATTGCAATAGCAGGTAAGGAAAGATTAACCGCAAAGGTCGCGAAGAGTGCGCGCCAAGAACGCAAAGTCTTTCGCGTCCTGCGGCGTGTGTTCTTTGCGTCCTTTGCGGTTAATCGTCTGCTCTTTCCATCCTCTCAATCAATTTGTCTTCTCAGACTGTTTGTCTTCTTTCTTCTGGACATAGATTTCGCCGCGTTGCGTCATTCCGGCCTTGTTCGCCAGAGTTTGCAGCACGGAGGCGAGCACCTCTTTGTTCTCCACCTTGAAGCTCGTGATGCCCGCGACTTTCGTGTCTGGGTCGCTGTACTGGAGCGTGAGGTATTGATACTTCTTTTTGATAAACAGTCCGATGAGATTTGCGCCGTAGGGGAGCGGCACGCTGCTCATCACGGTGGCGGCGGCGGGGCGGCGCGATTGCGTGTCGCCGTAAGCTGAGGCCACAGCCGCATAAGGGATTGAGACGCCCTCTTTGCCTGTCTTGTCTCGAAAGATGAGACGGTTGTTCAGGTCATCAAAGCTGAGCGTGCCGTCCTGCTTCTTGTTATAGCCGAAGACACCGCCTTCGTATTTCGCTTTGACACTCTGCGGCGCGGGCAAGGTGGAAGTTGTCGCAACTTTCGTCGTGTCCGCTTTCGCTGTCGTTGTATCGCTCGTCGCTACGCGCGGGCGTTGCGCCAGAGCGACGCTCACCAGCAGTAGGACCAGCGTTGTCATCGCAAAAGTTTTATAAAAGCTCCTCATCCAATTTCTCCTTTTAAGCTGTCAGCCATTGAGCCGTCAGCCAAAAAATTTATCGTCTTAAGTTTGGGGATTAACGGGCTAGATTCCAAATGTCGCAATGTTTGAGCTGAAAGCTGAATACAGATTACTGACAGCTACCTATTACAGACGCATTCCGCCGACCGTGCGTTGCCAGACGAGCGCCTGTTTTAAGACGCAGAGGCGTTGACGCTCATCGGGCGCGCAGGCGGGTTCGAGTTGTTCGATGATCGCTTCGATAAGCGGAACGGCGAAGAGGCCCGCGTGCGCGATGATCTGCGAATAGTAATGAAGCTGCACATGCCCATCTGCATCTTTATGAAAGCTCTGCACGGCTTCGTCCGTCATGCGATAGATTTCCTGATTGACGGGGATGACGCGGCGCGGCACTGTCTGATGAACGACCGCGCCCTCGCGCCAGCCAAGCAGCAGAATGCCAACGAGCAATCCCTGCTCGTTCAAATAGTCAGGGCTGAGAACGGAGAGGTCCGGCGCGGGCGAGAGTCTGGGGCCGTAGTTTCCGTAATCAGGATTTGCAAGCTGCGAGTTGTAGATGATGCCGACGACCTCTTGAGCTTCGAGCGGCATCGAGACGAACTGCGCAAACCCGTAATCCGTCGCCGCAGGCGGCTCCGCAGCATCAAGCTGGTCAATCACACGCCCCACGTAATCAACGTGCGAGTTTGATTTAACTATTTTCGCAATCTTGACTGACATTATGAGACGAGAAATCTAACAGGATAGACAGGATGAACAGGATAAAATAAATAATAAACGCGGAACGAAGAATGATGCATAGCAAACTCTTCGTCTTTCATTCATCCTTGCTAGTCATCTCGGTCTATCCTGTCCATCCTGTTTGAATTTTCCATCCAAAAGCTAAAACCCCTTCGACCACTGCGGCATCTTGTAGAGAATCCACCAGAGCAGCAGTTGCGCGCAGAGAATCAGGAGGCCGAGCAGGAGGCTCGTGTAAGAGGCGCGGCGGCCTCCGAGTTGCGGCGCGCGATAGGAATTGAAAAGCGCAACGCTGCCCATCAAGAGCGCGCCCGGACAAAAGAGTATGCCGAGATAGGGGACGAGCGCATAGGTCACAAATGCAAGCGCGGTCGTTGAAGCATTGTTGCGGTTCTGCATCGGAAATCTCGCCCGTATCTGACGCGCGCGGCGCATTGAAAAGTTGCTCGCTCTGTGTCGCGTGCCATGCCGCTCCTGATGATAAGAGGCGCGCAGAGCGTCCGCCGGATGATAACCGCCTTCGAGCGCGCGCCCGCACGTCGCGCAGAATCGCGCCTCATCACGCTGCGACTCTGCGCCGCAGGCAGGACAAAGGCGGAAAGGCAGGGATGAGGGATGAGGGATGAGGGATGAAGAGGAGACGCGTGGAGTGGGGGACGCGGAGAGATGGCGAACATCTCTTATCTCCGCGTCAACGCGTCGCCGCGTCTCCTCTATCTCTCTTTCATCCCTCATCCCTTTGCCCTCATC
>JBAWGU010000649.1:0-1921 GCA_049593215.1 Pyrinomonadaceae bacterium | reverse complement strand
CCTGCTGCTGATAATGCTCAGCGGTTAGGCGTTCCAGTCCGTCATGACTCGCTCCAGGTCCATCGCCTTCAGGACTGGGGCGAGATGCTTGCGGAAGTAGTCGGCCATCTCCTCGGCAGATTCCTTGACGGCGTAGCTGCCATCGATCCGCAGCACGACATCGAAGGAGCCGTGCTCGTTTTCGACGGCCACGACGCGCAGCCAGCTCGCGCGGTCTGCGATGAAGTCGTCCAGGTCTGCGTATGCGGGGGCGGTTGCCATATGATGTCCTCTCTCAGCGATGGCTGGCGATGGGGTGGCCGTCTTTGGCCTTGGAGATGATGTAGCGGTCCTCGTAGTGGCCGTCGAAGTAGACGTCGCACAGGTATCTGCGTCTGGTCTGGCGCTGGCACACGGCGTCGTAGTCCTGGATCGGGTAGATGCCGCTGCCGCCACGCATGCCTGCCGCCCGGGCCAGGTACTCGGCATCGGCCTGACTGCGTAGCTTGAGATGGGCGTTGACATCGGCTTGGGTCTGGCCGCAGCCTGCTAGGGCTACCACTGCCAGAATGGGAATCAGTCTGCGTATCAAGGTTCTATCTGAAACACCATCGACGACCATTTCTTTCGTTGGGCGTAGCGCCATACTCTGACGACGTGCCACCCCACCATGTAGTTGATGATCGGCGCCGCTCTTATGACGATGCCCTTCTCGTTTGATATGACGCCCGCCACGAAGTGCGGCGCTTCAATCCTTGTCAGACGGGGAGATATCTTCGGGTAAAGTGGTTTCTGGTACATAGGGAATGGCCTGCGAACGATCAACGATCATGGGGCCGCCCAACTTGCAGCGCGTGGTGTGCGGCTCACCAACCTGCGCCCCGCATCGCTCGCAGAGCCAGATCCTCTCTATCTCGGCCATACCACGCGGGCCGGATCCGGCGTCAGGTCAAGCAGTATCGGCTGGCTGTCCTCGGTCTTGTCGAGCACGACGGTGCCGTTCAGCAGGCCGTCGAGCGTGCCCCGGAGCGTGGCTACCTCGGTCTGCCAGTGGAAGACCTCCTGCTCGGGCACGTAGCGGATTTCTTCCCAGGCCTCGCGCGGGTGTGGACAGCGGAGCTGATCGTCGCGCGTGTCGTACTCGATGCCGTCCTCGGGGCAGCGGTAGCGCACGAGGGTCATGCGGTCTTCTCGGCCACGACGTAGAGATCGCCCCGCTTGAGGTGGATCTCCTGGTGCAGGATCTTCAGGTCATGGGCAGAGCAGAAATCGTGGAAGATCTCCGGCGCCACATTCTGGTAATACTCACCGATGCGCACCACGCCGCCGTCATAGGCCGAGTGCGGTGGGCGTGGGTCGGTGGCGCAGGTCATCAGGAGCACGCCCTTCTTCTCCAGTGATTCGCTGATCATGCGTACCACGCCCTCGACATCGGGCGCGTGTTCTAGGACCTCGCAGCACACGATGCAGTCCACCCTTTCTGCTGGCCGCCAGTCAACCGCATCGGCCACCTCATCGACATCGGGGCCGGGAGCCAGGTCGATCCCGTAGTAGTTCTGGGCGATCTGCTCGAACAGCGGGCGCACGGAGCCGTTGACGTTGCGCGAGCCGATCTCGACCACGGAGCGCATCTTCATGCCCCCGTTCTCGTACAGGGCGCGGTAGATGAAGTAGAAGGCCTCGTCGTGCATCAGACGTCGGTCGTGACCTCGCGGGGCTGTTCGGGCTCGCTCGGGGCTTGCTCGGCAGGCTCGCCCTCTTGGGCCTCCTGTCGGGCGTTGCGGAGCCAGAGCTTGATCGTGCTGATGGCCACGTTGAACTCCTTGGCCACGGCGCTGTAGTTGCCCGTCTCGGCGTAGCGAGCCACAGCAGCGGCCTTGGTGGTGTCGGAGTAGCGCGTGCCGCTCCTCCTGCGTCTGTTCTTCCCGTTCTTCACGCGCGC
>JBAWGU010000648.1:0-6208 GCA_049593215.1 Pyrinomonadaceae bacterium | reverse complement strand
GTCCGTAGTCAGTGGTCCGTTGTCCGGTGTTTTGAGTGTGTTGCTTCTTGAGCGGTTTATCTAAAGCATTCATCTCATCATTCACAATCAACGGACAACTGACTACGGACAACGGACAAAGAACAGTTCTTAATTCATCCCTCATCCCTCATCCCTCATCCCTGCTTTTCCCTCTTGCCATTATTGCGTAGAAAGAGATACGCTCCGCTTTGCGTTCACTTAAACGTGTGGAGACATGCCGCAAGAAATAACAAACGTCGAAACCATCCTCGAAGCTGTTGCTAAGCTCGACATCATCTCGGAGTTGCTCGAAGAACAGAACGGCAAGCTCAAGTATGCGAGCGACCTCGATGTCATCGTGACGGGCAAAGACTACAGCAACGGCAAGAAGGTCGGCCCGTATGCGCGCCTGCTCGTTTACGAAGCGGGCGAAGCCGTCATACGTCAGGGCGAATGGGGCGGCAACACTTTCTACATCGCCGTCGAAGGCGAGCCGGACGTTTACATTAAAAACGAGAAAGGCGAGCAGAAAAAAGTCGGAAGCATCAAGACGGGCACATGCTTTGGCGAGATGTCTGTGCTCGCGGGCGTCGAGCGCAACGCGACCATCTCTGTCCCTCCAAACTCTTCCGCGACAGTTCTTGAATTAACCAGACCCGCGCTGCGTCTCCTTCGCAAGCTTCCCAAATTCGGGCAATCACTCGATGCGACCTATCGCGCTCACGGCCAGAGCCGCGTGCTCGAAGACGTGCGCCACGTCACGAGAGATGTTTTAAGTCGTGAGCTGCTGACCGTGCTTGGCGCGGCTGCAAAATTCATGGTCTATGGCAAGCATCACGCGCTCTGTCAGGAAGGCCAGCCCGTAGAGAAGATCATCCTCATCAAAGACGGTTGGGTGCGCCGCGTGCGCGGCATCTTCTTCGATCCTTCGGTGACAAGCCTCGTGATGGGCGCAAGCGTGGAACTGGGCGTTGACTTTCTTGGGGCAGGCAATTGTCTCGGTCTTGAAGGCGCGGCGAAAGACTCGCGCTGGAAATTCTCCGCCTCCGTCATGGCGCGCACGGAAGTGCTGGAGATTTCCATTGCGAAACTGCGTGAAGACCCAACGCTGCTGGGTAAAGTCCTGCAAACTTTCTCAGGCTTTTCGAGCGTGGACGATGCGCCCCCGACGGCAATCGAGTCCGTCCTGAACATGCGCACGCTCGTTGCGAGTGAAGAGGAGATTACAACAGGGATAGTTGACAGCACGAATCTGCTCGTGATGGACATGGACCTCTGCGTGCGCTGCGGCAACTGCTCTTTCGCCTGTCATCAGGTTCACGGGCAATCGCGTCTGCTTCGTCGCGGCATACACATCGAGAGGCCGACGAGTATCGAGAGCAGTTTGACTCAACACGTGCTCTCGCCGCAGGTTTGTATGCACTGCAAAGACCCTGAATGTCTGACGGGTTGTCCGACGGGCGCAATCTTTCGTGACCCGAGCGGGCAGGTGGATATTGATCCGAAGATTTGCATCGGCTGCTTCGACTGCGCGACGCAGTGCCCTTATGACGCAATCACGATGACGCCCAGAAGCGACGAGCCGTCTGCGCCTTTCGACCTCTTCGGGCGCGTCAAAAACTTTTTCAGCCTCAAGCCAGCCGAAATTTCATTAAAGCCTGTCGAAGGCAGCGACATGGTTGCCATCAAGTGCAACCTCTGCGAGCACACGCCGCTCAACCCGCAGGGCGCGCGCACTAAGGCTTATTCATGCGAAGAGAACTGCCCGACGGGCGCGCTCGTGCGCGTCAATCCGAAAGAGTATTTTGAAGAGATAGAACAAACGCTCGGCATCATCTTCCGCGACAAGACGCACGCCGTTGGCCGCAACATTCACAAGAGCGACCCGCTCGCTGTCGCCCTGCACATCTTCGGCGCGCTCGCGGCCTTCGTCCTGACGGTTGCCACGCTCGCTGCGCTGCTCTTTTACGGTCAGAGCGCACGCCTCTTTAACACTTGGCTGACGATGCGCTGGGTGACAGGCATCGCAGGTCTCTTAGGCATTGTTGCTGTGATGCTCTATCCCGTGCGCAAAAAGATTTACCGTAGGCGCGCGGGCGCGTTGCGCTACTGGATGCTGGCGCACATCTATCTGGGAGTCCTTGCCGCGATAGTGCTGCTCCTTCATAGCGGCATACACACGGGCGGGCTGCTCACCACCGCGCTCTATGTCATCTTCAATCTGGTTATCGCCACCGGACTCTTCGGCGTCGCCTGTTACCAGATTGCGCCGCGCATCATGACCAGCATCGAAGGCGAGCCGCTGCTGGTCGAAGATTTGGTGACGCGGCGCAAGGAGTTGCGCGACAAGCTTGATGAGATAAGAGGGAAGGCGGATGAGGGCGTGCGCCGGATGATTGACAGCCCCGCGCTCAAACGCTTCTTCAAAGTTTCATACCTGTTGCGGCAATACCTGCGGCGCGAAGAGTTAAAAGCACTCTTGGCAGAAGCGCGCGGCGAGATTAAGCCGTTGACAGATAGTTTGAGCGAGGCTCAGTCGCGCAAGCTCTTGATTGATGCGGCTGAGACTATCGTGACGCTGCGAAGAGTCGAGTCGCTCGTCTATCTTCATCGCCTGCTGAAAATCTGGATTGCGCCGCACGTCGTCACGACCTCTTTGATGCTCGCGCTCTTGATTGTTCACATCTTGCAGGCCATGTTCTTTTCTTTTCGTTAAGATTCTTGCAGCCGTCCACTTTTCATGTATAAGCAGAGCAAGTTCAACATCATCCGCGAAGACCTCCTGCTTGATCCCGTGACGATCATCAGCGAGGGCTTGCTGATTGGCAGGCTGCAACAGTGCGAGCTTCTGCTCAATCATCCGACAGTCTCGCGCACGCAGGCCGGAATCAAAGAGATTGACGGAAACTTTTATCTCTTCAATCTACGCGCCTCGAATCCCGTCAAACTCAACGGCAAGCCCATTGATAAGAATGAAGCCCTCGCTCCCGGCGACGTGCTTGAGATTGGTCCTTTCATTATCAATGTTGAAGAGACAGATCAAGCTCTCACGCTGAGAGTCTCTTTTATGATCGGCCTTGAAGCCGAGAAGCGCGACGTGAGCAGCGCGTCGCTTCTAACCATCAGGCTCTCCGGCCTGTTGAAATCAGTTGACCCGCAGCAACAGAAAAAGCCGCGACCTGCGCCGCGCGCCGCTCCTCTCACCAGCGCGAAAGCCTTAGACATCTTCTGGGACAAACGCATACGCGAGGCTGGCAAGATGGTGCGCCCTTCGCCGCTCTTTCCCAGAAGCAGCCGTCGTTCCGGCAAAGCTCAATTCAACTGGATGCCGACCACAGACCTCAAGGGCCGCGCTTCCGCTTCCTTTTTTTTCTGGGGCGCAATTCTTGTCGGTCTTCTCTCAGTTGCCGCCGCGCTCTGGCACGCGAGCGCCTTCGCGCCCGCACAACTCTCTCGCGCTCACGCGAAAGAGGAGCGCGACATGGCCCCGTCCATCGCTCAACGAGCCAGCGCGAACTCCTGCACGAACTGCCATTCAATCACAACGAGCATGGAGACCAACTGCTCCAACTGCCACCAGACGGATGCCTTCGCCCCCACCATCATCCAGCCGCACGAGGACGCCGCGATAGGCTGCACAGCATGTCACACAGAGCACAGGGGCGCAGACTTTTATCCGAAAGACGCTGCCTTCCTGACCTGCGCCTCATGCCACAACGACAGAAACAAAAAGCTCTACAACGGCAAGAGCGTCGCCACGCCGCACGGCGGGACGTTCGGCTATCCTGTGGTTAACGGAGTCTGGAAATGGAAAGGGCTTGATACAGAAGAATGGGCGACAAAGCAGATTGCGCTCGCACGTTTACCTTCAGACACGGACGATAAATGGCGCAGCAAACAGTTTCACACAATCCATCTCTACCGCGTGCGACCCGTCGAAGGCATACAGGGAAACAAAGAGGGCGAGATGTCCTGCTCAAGCTGCCACAAGAGCTTCACGCCCGTTGACCGCGAGACGCCGCGCACCACCTGCGCCGTCTGTCACAACGGGCAGGATAAAGCCTTCACTCAACGCGCCGTCATCGCCGCAGACCAACCCAACTGCGTCTCCTGCCACATCCAGCACATCAAAGACAAACGCCACTGGAATCCAACGCTGATGAAACCCAAAGGTGAAGTCAACTTTGGCGAGCAAAATGACGCAGACAGGTTTCTACCTCAATAGTTTGTGGGACAATGGAACTACGCTATGGAACTACGATAAGGTTTTGTGCAGTCATCCCGTAGGGATGTTTGAATTTAGGCAGTTCATTTATGGACTGCTTTAAATGCCTAAATTCAGATGCCGCTCACGCGGCTTAACCTAATGCCCGTTGCTCTTCAGCCAATCACTTTATGACATTTCGCACAGTCGTTTGTGCCGGGTATCTTGCCCTTCAGGTCGGCGCGCAGTTTGATGGCCTCGTCGTGGCAGGTGTTGCAGTTGATGTGATAGGCAAGCTCGTTGGTGGCTTTGACTTGCTTGTTCGTCGTGGCGTCTGTGATTGAAGGAAGCGGCTTGCTGTCGTCGCCCGCTTGCAGATGGCATGAGCGGCAGGATTTGACGGGCGCAGCCTTTGCCTCTGCGAGCGAGGCCGTGGTCAACACGACATCTCTTTCCGAAGTGACGTAGGGAGGTTTCAGTTCGGCTTTAGGTTGATCCGTGTGATGGCAATGAACGCAGGTGATGGCGGCTTTGCCGTCTGGATTGTAATTCTTCGTGCTGTGCGTCTCGTGATTGAAAGCGACATCCGCATACTTGTCTGACTGGCTGTCCTTGTCCAGCACGACCTCCTTCGGCTGCTCCTTGCTCTCCTGCGGGATGTCCTGAGACGAAACTATTTGAGAACTAAAAATCTGCATCGCCGCGAAAGCGATGGCGGCGGCTAAGACGATTGCGAGTTTCATTAGTGCCCGTCCTTAAAAACCGAAAAGTTAGCGGCAACCTTGTTGATGACGGTTAAGGGAGAGAATTTTGTCTTCAAAGTGAATTCACTTCGCTCAGGAATCTTATTAACGCCTCAGAGCCTTGTCAAACTTTTTAGTAGCCAGTAGCCAGTAGTCAGTAGTCAGTAGATTGGCTGAGTGATAATGAAAGTTGCGCTTTTGAATTTTTGGTAGCAATCTTCTCGTCAAGCGTCCACTGATCAACCTCTACTGGCTACTGACTACTGACTACTGGCTACTGCATCTTAAACGTCTGTCCCTTATGGCAGCGTTTGCAATCATTGAATTCGAGTTCTGCGCCGAATGATCGTTTGCCGTTATGACAGGCCATGCAGCTCTGCCCGCGCGCGTTGGCGAAATGCTGCGCCGTAAGGGGCGATGTGACCTGTCTGGATTGCGTTGCGCCCGCGATGAGGTTGTGGCAGGCGGCGCAGTCCAGGCGTTGACGCGGGCCATGCTCGGCGTGGCTGAAACTTGCGCGAAACGCGCTCCCGTTTGTTGAAGTGGGCGAGTAGCGCGCACGCGCGTGACAGATGCCGCACGAAGAGATGTTGCGCCAGCCGGACTCTTTTCCCGGCGTGTGGCAGGCGTAGCATTGATTATGCGCGCTGAGTCCAGAAGGAATAGAGATTGCCGCGCCGCGACGCAGAGGCTTGTCGTGACAGGCCGCGCAGCCGCGCTCAGGCTTTGCATCACCACGCATGTGCTGCGCGTGATCAAACTTCACATTAAAACTCTCTTTGAAGTTTTCGGGAAAACCTCTGAGCGGCGGCTGCGCAGAGCCTACGTCCGTGTGGCAAATCGAGCACATCGGAACGGCGGGCGTGGTGAACTGCGAAAGGTGGCAGCTCGTGCAAGCCTTGTGGCCGGGAAAAGTCGGGCGCGCACTGTTGTCCTTGCGCTCGTGACACGCAGTGCATTGGAGTGAAGCGTGCTTTGAGCTTTGATGAGAAAACTTTGAATAGTCCTGACTTGCGAACGGCGCTGCGACGGATTCCTTTGCGAATAATGACGGACGGCTACCCGCGTTGATGCTGATAAGGAAGAAGCACATGAGCGCGAGCATCAAGGTTGCCGACAGCATCACTCGCCGCTTGAACAGGCGAGAACGCGCGCCAGCATTTTCTTCATGCTCGCCAGCACGTCTCTCATCCGCTAATAAAATTTCTCTCGTGTCTTTCACTTTACGATGGCTGCCGCGTCAGTACCGCCTGCGGTAGCG
>JBAWGU010000647.1:0-8945 GCA_049593215.1 Pyrinomonadaceae bacterium | reverse complement strand
CGCACTAAACACTTTAGAGCAGACTTAAACATGAGCCTGCGCCGTCCCGTTACGGACTCGAAAGGAGTCATCATGTACTCAAAGAGTTTCTGTATCCTGCTTCTGATACTCATCTCCCTTTTTGCTGGCAGTTCTACGCTGGGCCAGAGGCCGAGCCGCTCTCGAACCGCAAGGGGAATATCTACCGAAAATCCTGCTTTGGCTGTCATCACTACGCGCGACGTGCCGGAGAAGCGCGCCTTCAATCATCGTGAGAAGATTGAGTGGAGGTATGACAACATTAAGGACATTACGGTTGTGAATCTGGATAAGATGTGGATTGGACCACACTACCGTTTGTCTGCATATTTCGGCTGCTACGGTCAGGGCTGCGACGCGAGCACACCGTCGTTTGTGCGTATCTATGTAACGACGGCCTCTTCGTCCCGCTGGCGATTTGGCAAAGCGCCTACGCTGAGAATTTTTTCGGGCGAGCATGTGAAAGGGATTCGACCGGAATATGAGCGTGAGGTTCAGCCTTCAAAAACTGTTGGCGGATCGTCTTATGGTCCTTACTATACGGAGTACTTGAAATTCGATCTCTCGACCAGAGAGTTTCTCAACATGGTCAACGCTGAAAGGGTGGATATACGAATCGGCGCGGAGAGTGTGAAATTCACTGAAGATAATCTTGAGGCGTTGCGCGACTTAGCCAGCCGCTTACCCATCAAGCGTTAGCGTTGCAAACATTCTACAGCTTCAAGCGGTGCGTTGCTGTCAAGACGCGACACGATGATTGGTGTCAATAAACAATGGTGGGAGTAGGTCTGCCTCGCGTCGTTTTGCGCCGGAATTATTTGTCAGCTTAAACCAGTCAAGCACGAAATTACTCGCGCTTGAGCCGAGCGCAGCATTAAGCGGAAAAAGGTGTCGAGACAACTCGCAGTGAACCGCTCTTCCGAAAGCGCGTTCGATCTCTTCCGGCAGCGTGCCCAGTCCTTCAATGAGCGTCGTGTCTAAATCCTGCCCGGCACGCGCGCGCCGCCATGCAAACTCGTAAAGCCGCAAACGCCCTTCATCCTCTGCCGTACCTGTGACGATGGCAACGAGGTGAGAAGCCTCCGTCTCTTCAACTATCTCACCGATGCGTCGGCAGAAAGCTGGCGTCAGGTCTCCGTCCTTTGTGACGAAGAGAAAAGAGTTGCCGCACACGTCCACTGCCAGAAACGATTCACCGTGAGGCGAAGCTGGCCCGGTCGCAATTTCGCTGTCCGGTATGCCCAGAGCGTGTATGATCTCGTACACGCGATTGTTCAGCCACGTGCCGTCTTCGAGCAGCGAGACGGCGAGCCGCGTCGGGTTAATCGTTTCCTCTATCACTTCATCCGCGACAGGCGCGGCGCACAAACTGCACTTCGCTTTGCTGATCGTAATCGCCGCGAGCGAGTCGGACGAAGGCATGTCGAAGAGAGCATGGCCGGACTTGCGGCAACTCACTCTCACCTCACGTATCAACAGCCCCGCGTCCATCATCTCTTCAATCGAGAAGTCGCCCACCGCACCCGCCTCCGTGAACAAACGACGGGGCGTGTAACCTTCGCGGCGCATCTCCTGCACGCGCCGTAGAAACGATCTGACGGAATTCTCTTCCATCAACTCTGAGGCGCGCATCAACTGGCGATTGCCGCGAAATGCTGCGGCGGCGCGCACGAAGTCTGTCGGCTGAATGGCGATGAAGCGTGTCAACCCCTGCGACGATTGCCTGCCGGATAAAGTCTCCCAGAGAGGCAGGTCCATCTGCCTTTCTTTCTTCGCAGTAGCCTCAACCTCGCTCTCACCAAGTTCGCCAAATGCGTCGCGCACGTCGCGGCAGAAATATTCAAACCTTAAGAGCGGCTCGACAGTATCAACGCTGTAAACGACAACTGCGCTCAAGCCCTGCTCCGCGCTCTCGCCAAAGATGATTGAAAAAACGCAGTCGCTGGTGCAGAAGATTTCGCCCGGCGTGTAAGCTGTGCCTCCCTCAGACTCATGTTGCGCGGCGCACTCATGCTCCATCTCCACTACGGCCTTTGAGAGAAACGCGGCGTCAAAGAGTTTCGACACGAGTAGCTCAAAACAATGGCGACGGGCGGAGCGGATGAGCGGGGTGAACCCTTTCGCCGTTAGTATGTCTAAGAGGCGCAGGCGGTCGCCTTCGTTGATGACGAGCGGCAGACTGTTACTTTGGATGAATAGCATCTCTTTTCTTCGACACGCTCCTGTCCGGTGCAGGACGATAGAAACGCACGTTTAATCCATCTCAGGGCCTCACCCTGATCTTCAATCTTTCGCCTCCGGTGAAATCTTCCGGGTAGCGACGCTGCTTCGCTATCTCAAGCGCACGCGATTCGTAAGCGCTCGCGCCGGGCCGGGATTTCCACACGCGCGCGTCGGTCACCTGCCCGTTCTTTACCTGAACGAGAACTTGCACAACGTAGCCTCCGCGCGCTGTTGAATTGGCGGCCCGCTTGCGTGCGTCTCTAGCCGACAACGCTATCAACTCAGGCGATTGTGCCTGCTCTGCGGCGGAGTTCGACTTCTTCTTCGAGTCAGACGCTTGCGAGATTGCGCCGCCCGCGAGTTCTTGAGAGGCAACGCCTTCAGGCTCTTTTTTGACGGCTGCGGCGGATGACGATTGCCCGGCTTCGTTGCCTGTCGCGCCGTTTGCTGTGTTTGGCTTCGTGGCCGAAAGCGTTCCTTCCGCAGGAGACCGGGGCGTGCGGAAGAAGGAGCCGAACATCATATTGAGGACGATCACAGAGACGAGTCCGAGTAGGAAGCTGATGACGAGCGCGTAAATCAAACGCTCGCGGGACCAACGGCGCGAGGTGGAAATGATTGCCGCTTCAATCGCCGTGAGACGCTCTTCCAGAGGCGCGATCAATTCAGCGTGGGCGGCAGCAAGTTGGAGCGGTTCGTTTCGCGCGAGCGTGGGAACCTCTCTCTGTGTCGTGAGTTCCCTGCCTTCAACTTTGACTTCAGGCAGAGTTTCGCGCCGAGGGGCTTCAACAAGGTCCCAGATGAATTGCTGTCCCTGCTTATCTATGTTACGCGCTGGCGGTCTGATGAGCGGATTGAAATTGAAAGATGCGCCGTCAAGAGAGAGCGCGGTGTAGAGCGCCTCCACGCCGCGCAGCGTGCCGAGTTGTGCATCAACAACCTGTCCATCCTCGAAGAAGAAGGAGCCGGGCGCGTCCGGGTATTCTACCTGTAGCCGCCCCGTCTTTCTCTGCGCGCGTAGCCTTCTGATGAGGTGGGGTAAAGGCTGGTCGTCCAAGTGACCTGTTAAAACTACGAACTGCGTGCGCTCTATATTTTCCACTTCCTCATTTCCCGTAAGCGTCAAAGAATTAGCACGTATCAAAATATCAGATTATGTGCCCGGTTGCCCACTGTTAAGTTTAGTCGGTAGTGGATCAATTTGAAGTTGAGTATAGGGCAGACTAAAGTTCACCGCAGAGGCGCAGAGTTAGCGCAGAGTTTACGCAGAGAGATTGGATGTTTTCTCTGCGCTGTCTCTGCGCGTCTCTCTGCGCCTGCGGCGGTGAGTCTCAACTTTCCTCTCACTCATCTTCACATTGACCCACTACTGTTTAGTCAGATACACCCACTTGTTGAAAAAATCCGACAGGCTTCTACCGCTTGCCTGCTCCATCGCCTTCTGGAAATCCGGTGTCGTGACGGATTTTCCAAAATGCGCGCGCGTGTATTGCCGTATGCCAGCCCAGAAGGCACGCTCGCCCAACTCTTCGCGCAAGAGGTGCAGCACGTAAGCTCCTTTATCATAGACGAGCGCGCGATCTTCATTCGTCGGATGCAGCCAATCAGGGAAAACTAGCGAACGATCTTTCCCGGCGTCGCGCACCTTCAGGTAGCTCTTGCGGTAATCTTCAATCTCGCGCAGGTACTCTGCCCGTCCAAAGCGATGCTCTTTATATGCGGCAGCCATGAACGACGCCATCCCTTCATTCAACCAGAAATGGTTCCAATCGCGGCACGTCACCATGTTGCCCCACCACTGATGCGCGAGTTCATGTGCGCCGAGCCACACGTCATGCTCGTCTTTAAGAACATTGCGCCCGTAACTTTCGCTCAAAGCTGTGAAGCTGCTCATCTCCTGGTCCGCGTTGCCTGCCGCTAATACCTGTGTGTAAGTTTCATCAGCGTAACGAACGCCCGCACGCTCTTCGTAAAAACTTATCATGTCCGCCGTGTCTCGAAAGATGCGGCGCAACTCCTCGTCAGAATATTGTGTAGCGAGATAGCGAAGCTGCACGTGCCCGCGCTTTTCCGTGAGCGTGCGAAAGCGACCGGCAACAAAACCGAAGATGTAAGTGGGAACCGGATTATCCTGCTCCCAAACGTAAACAACTCTTTTGCCGGATGTGTTGTACCATGCGGCTAAACGACCATTAGCAACCACGCTTAGGTGTGCGGGCAGAATTAAGCTCAAGCGAAGCGTCGCCCTGTCATCCGGCGCATCAACACAGACGAGCCACTGGCTTGTAGAGAAGACCGTATAGACCTGTTCCCGCTCAGGGAAGAAACGAATGCCGCGACGCGGCGAGGCGTGATACTCGACTTCGATCTCTCGCGCCTCGTTCGCTTTCGCCGGACGCGACAGTGTGACATGCAAGCGATGATCATGCTTTAAGAATTTTTGCGCTTCCTTGTTTTCCCGCACCGCGTCTATTGTCATGTCGCCGCAGTCAAGCTCGATTGCGTCTAAATTGTCTGCGCGTGAAAGGAAACGTATCGCAACTTTCCCCGTAACCGTTTTATGTGCGATGTCAGGCTCAACCTGCGCGTCGTAGTTTAAAACGTCAAAAGATGACGAAGTAGTTTGCGCGCTCGTCTCTGTCGCAAGCGCGCTCAGGCACAGCAACAATAAGAGCGGAAATAATCTTGTTCGCATCATCTGTTTAATCTTGCGGCAGGACCAATAATCATCAGTAAGAGCACGTTTTCATGGTCCAGCCGCTAGTCTGACTGCTTGTTAGAAAGGGATTGCATCGCGGGCAGTAGCTTTGTGTATTTCACAGTCTCAAGAGTGTAGCCCAAATGTTCATAAAGTCTGCGCGCTCGCTCATTACCAACGAAGACGTTCAGCCCGATTCGACCGTACCCTCTTGCCTGCGCCCATTGCTCCGCAGCATTCATCAGAAGCGAGCCGATACCTGCGCCCTGCAAGCGCGCGTCCACAGCTACTTCAGACACATGACCATACGCCGCGCCTGTAAAGAAATCTCTTTCTTCGTGTACGTAGATGAACCCAAGCAGCTCGCCGCCGCGCTCTGCCAGGAGGATACAGGCAGACTCCGAACGCGAGCTGAGCGCCTTCTTGAGCCAGAGGCGTGTGCCAGCCTCGACCTCTTCAGGCGTCCGCCACGGCGGCAACTCGAAATCGGCCAGACGGCTTGCGAGAGAAAGGATAAACTCTTCGTCGCCGTCAACAGCCGTCCTGATAATCACATCCGCGCTCATGACACAGAAGTTTCCCACAGCATTCCGCGCGCACGCAAATAAGGCAGAGACATTGAATATCATTCAACATCTCTGCCTCAATAGCGTTGAGCTATCTCTAATCGAAGGCTCAACCTCTCATGCCATAGCGGTGAAGCGTTGTCCCATAGATTCTGTTGTGAGGCCGTGAACTCTCGCCACATCAAAGCGCGTGAGGCGCAACTGCGAGAGACGGTCAGAGCCTAGTGAATCAATGGCAGCGATCTCGCTGGCGTCATTGGCATGAGCAATAGCATCTGCAACGTGTAGGAGCAGCGCCGCAGGAGCGTTGATGCGCATGGCGTCGTGATGCGCCTGAACAGCAACGAGCAGAGAGCGCGGCAACCCACAAGCTTCCAGTATCCAGTGGCCCACCTGAGCATGGTCCACGCCGAAGGCCGCCACCTCACGATCAAGTCGCGCATCGTCCGTGAGCCACAGTATTTTTTCCATCTCTTCCGAAAAGAGCGAGCGCAGCAGGACTTCGCCTATGTCATGGAGGAGGCCGAGCGCGAAGGCTTCTTCCGGTTCGAGTATTCCTGTCTGCTCTGCCAGCAGTCGCGCCGCAATCGCGCAGCGCACGGAATGCTCCCACAACTGTTCCGGGTTATGCTCGCAAGCGTCGCGCTCAAAGGGTTGCGAGAGCGCATTCCTCAACTGCTCTTCACCGAGAAGCTCGCAGGCCACACGGATGTTGGCAACGGGAAGGCTGCCCTTCCGCGAGTTGGCTTCGCGCAGCAGGCAGGCGGCGATGACGGGTTCGCTCTCGACTTCACGAACAAGCTCTTCAAAGGAATGGTTCGCAGTGTTGCGCGGGAAAGGCAGAGATGAGAGGCGACCGCCGCACGCCCCCAACGCGATATGGCTGCGAATCTTTGAGAGAGCTTCGAGGCCGCAGAAGGCGCGCACGACTTCCGGGTCAAAGTGTTTGCCCGATTCATTCTCAAGTTGTGAGACGGCGTACTCGTGGCTGCAAGCTTCTGCGCGAAAAGGGCGCGGGCTGGTCATCGCATCGTAAGCGTCTGCAACGAGGACGATGCGCGAAGCGAGAGGAATCTGTTCGCCACAGAGAGACTCTGGGTAGCCCGTGCCGTCGTAGTGTTCGTGATGATGCCGGACGATTGAGGCAATCTCTTCCATTTCGGGAACGCCTGAGAGCATACGCGCGCCGCGCTCCGAGTGGAGCATGATGCAGGACCACTCGTCTTCGGTGAAGGGGCCGGGCTTGAGCAGTATTCTATCGGGCGTGCCGATCTTGCCGATGTCGTGCAGGAAGGCTGCGAGCGAGAGTTGTTCAAGGGTTAAGAGGTCCAATCTCATGCGGCGGCCAATGGCTGTGGCGTAACCGCTCACGCGGCGCGCGTGCCCAAAGACATGCTCATCCTTAGCTTCAAGCGCGTCTGCAATGGCTCTCACGATCCCGCGCGTCATCTCCTGCAAACGAACGGAGAGACGATGGTTTGCCTGCTCAAGCTCATGGTGCGACTTGTTCGTCTCGTAGTGCTCAAGTGCGCGCTCGACCACTTGCCGCAGATCATCGTTGTTCCAGGGCTTGGTCACATAGCGATAGACCTGACCGCAGTTGATGGCTTCGACGAGAGAGCCAATATCCGTGTAGCCCGTGAGGACGATACGCACCATGTGAGGGCGAAACGAAGCGGTGCGCTTGAGAAGCTCGATGCCGGTCATGGCGGGCATACGCTGGTCCGTGATGATGAGCGCAACGTCGTGTTGGTTGAGCAGATGCAGGGCTTCGAGGCCGGAAGCGGCGGAGATTACCTGATAGTCACGACGAAAGAGGCGTTCGAGCAGACGCAGGTTGGCAGGCTCGTCGTCAACGATCATGATCTTGTAGGTCATCTTCTGAGGAACTCCTTTAATGTTGCAGTTCGTTTCTCGTTATCTCTTGATTGAAGAGCGGGGATGCGATGTGGAATTCGTTTCTCTTTTGAGGCAGTGAAGAGACGCGCGGCGCGTGCATCAAGTCTGCTTACTGATAAGACAGAGCGGATGGCGTAACCTGTTGCGCAACTACTTCATGAGAATTTCCGGTAACAATTTTTTCCTGCGCGCTAAGAATAGGACGGCGGCAAAGTTGCTCCCATTCATCGGGGCGTATGCGTTGGAAAGCATCCACCACTGTTGGATCAAAATGCGCTCCCGCACATCTCTCCAACTCTTCTAACGCCTCTTCATAACTCCTCCCTTTGCGATACACCCTGTCGCTCCTCATCGCATCGAAGGCATCCGCTACCGCAAAGATTCTGGCGTTGAGGTCTATCTCTTCTCCCTTCAGCCCTAAAGGATAGCCGCTCCCGTCATACTTCTCATGGTGCTGTGCGACGACTCTTGCTGCTCCTTCTAAGAATTCGATGCCGTTGAGGATTTGTTGACCATGCAGAGGATGCTCTTTCATCCGTGTCCATTCCTGATCGGTGAGAGAGGCAGGTTTGCGAAGGATGGCGTCGGGGACTCCGATTTTTCCGATGTCATGGAGGAGCGAGCCAAACTCAAGAGCATTCATCTCTTCTTTGCTCAATCCCATCTCGCGTCCCAGCCTGAGACTGAAGATGACAACACGCTCCGAGTGGCCGTGAGTCTCATGGTCGCGCGTCTCAAGCGCTGTGGTGAGAGCTTTCAGCGTCGAGCGATAAGCCTCTTCGAGCGAGCCGAGCGCGTCTTCGAGTTCATTCGTGCGCTGCTTGACGAGAGACTCAAGATAGTTTTCATAGAGTCGCTTGGAGATGAGCAGCGACCTGTGATTGAGCGCGCGCCTCACAGCCGCCTCGACCTGTCGCAGATCAAACGGCTTCATGATGTAATCGAACGCGCCCACACGCAGAGCCTCAATCGCGCTCTCCATCGTCTGCATTCCGCTAATCATGATCACGACGCAATCAGGAGCGCAAACGCGCACCAGTGGGACGAGTTGAAGGCCGCTTATCCCTCTCAAGTCGATGTCGCTCAGCACGAGATCGAAGGGGTTCTCAGCAAGAGCGTCGAGAGCCTCTTCAGCCGAAGCGGCAAGCGTGCAGTCATACTCTTTGCATAGCAGGTCGGATAGGATGCTCCTGATCTCAGGCTCGTCATCTACAATCAGGATGCTTACACTCTGGCGAGGAGTCTCCGGCATTACGCTTAACCTTTCTTCCCAAAAATTTCCACTCAAAGGCGACCGAGGCTCTCACAATCAAAATAAGGGCTTCAGATTTGACTGTGGCGAAACAGGGCAGGCTTGCGGCATCACGCCCCGGCGCAACGCACCAGCAGAGCATCCGAAGGTGCAATCCGCGCCTGCGTCACACATCAACAGCACAAGCTATGCCAGAGGGCGCTTGTTCATCTGAGCTATTTAAGAGCGTGGCGGGTTCGGGAAATTTGTAGTTGACCAACTAGAGCGAGATGCAATAGCAGGTAAGGAA
>JBAWGU010000646.1:0-5166 GCA_049593215.1 Pyrinomonadaceae bacterium | reverse complement strand
CAAAACAACTGACAACGGACTACGGACAACTGACGTTCATATTTTTTTGTGTTATCCTTTCCCTCGTTCTTGTTCGGCAATTAGATTTGATTGCTCGCGCTCGCTTCGCTCCCACGGGTGAGAGGCGCAGAGATAAAAATCCATGCCCTGGTTTCGTAAGAAGAATCCTAAGATCGAACCTGTTCCGACTGAGGAACGTGTCGTCAAAACCGAAAATGTCTTCGTCAAGTGCGAGGAATGCGACACGCCTCTCTACAAAAAAGATTTAGAAGACAATCTGCAAGTCTGCCAGAACTGCGGCTACCACTTCCGACTCGGCGCGCGCGAACGCCTTGCCATCCTCTTCGACGACAGCCTCTACGAAGAACTCGACGCGGAAATCATCTCGATTGATCCGCTCAAATTCGTTGACACCAAGCCTTACACGGTGCGGCTCGAACAGGCACGTCGCATCTCAGGTCTGCCGGAAGCAGTCATCAACGGGCGCGGCAAAGTCGGCGGGCACAATGTTCTCGCCGCCGCGATGGACATGCTCTTTATCGGCGGTTCTATGGGTTCCGCCGTCGGCGAAAAGATTACGCGCCTGATTGAACGCGCGATCAGAGAGCGCGCCGCCGTCGTCATCTTCGCCGCTTCGGGCGGAGCGCGTATGCAGGAGGGCACGCTCTCCCTGATGCAGATGGCGAAAATCTCTGCCGCGCTTTCGCTCCTTGATGATGCGCGGCTTCCCTTCATCTCCGTTTTGACAGACCCGACGACGGGCGGCGTCACCGCCAGCTTCGCCATGCTCGGCGACTGCATCCTCGCCGAACCCAAAGCCCTCATCGGCTTTGCAGGCCCGCGTGTCATCGAACAGACGATTCGTCAAAAGCTCCCGAAAGATTTTCAACGCTCAGAGTTTCTGCTCGATCACGGGATGCTCGACGCCATCGTTGACCGCCGCAAGATGCGCGACTACATCATCAATCTCCTGAACTTCATGATGAATCCCGAAATCAACCGCGACACGGACACCAGCGAGATAAAGGCAGTGACAAGTGACAAGTGACAAGATAAGTTTTCAGTTTTGAGTTTTCAGTTTTCAGAAGAAGCGCGAGATGCTTTTCCTGAAAACTGAAAACCGAAAACTGTAAACTGCTGTCACTCATCACTGCTCTTAAATGAATTTCGATGAAGCTCTAAAGTATCTTCTGAGTCTGGGGCATGAGACGCTTGCGATCAAGCTCGGACTCGAAAACACAGAGCGATTGCTAGAGGCGCTCGGACGCCCGCACGAAGCTTTCCCTTCAGTTCAAATCGCAGGCACGAACGGCAAAGGCTCAACCGCCGTGATGCTTGATGCCATCTGCCGCGCCGCCAATCTCAACACAGGTCTTTACACTTCACCGCACCTCGTCTCAATCACCGAGCGCATACGAACGCGCGGCCAGCAGATTTCTCAAGAAGATTTTTCGAGCGCGGCAACGCTTGTGCGTGCGACGGCTGAAAGCCTGTTGGCAAAGGGCAAGCTTGCGGCGTTGCCGACATTCTTCGAGCACGTCACAGCCATCGCTCTCTGTGCGTTCAAAGAAGCGTGCGTTGAGCTTGCCATTCTCGAAACAGGTCTCGGCGGTCGCCTCGATGCGACCACCGCCGCGCGCGCCAACATCGTCGCCATCACGCCCATCGCTTTGGACCATCAGGAATATCTTGGCGACACGCTCTCGCAAATCGCCTCTGAGAAAGCTGCGATCATTCGCGCAGGAGTCACAGCCGTCATCGCGCCGCAAACACAGGAAGCGCGCGAGGTTATTCTCAAGCGATGCAAAGACTGCAACGTCACGCCGCATTTCGCTCGCAACGATGTTCGAGTCATCAGCTCAACTGAAGACGGGCGTCTGCGAGTTTCTTTCAGGACAGAGCATGACAGTTATCAGGACGTGACGCTCGGACTGCGTGGCCGCCATCAAATGATCAACGCCTCGGTTGCCGTTGCGCTCGCAGAAGAGTTGCGCGAGCAGGGTTTCAGGATCACGCGCGAAGCGATTATCGAAGGGCTGGAAACGGCAGAGCACGCTGGCCGTCTTGAGCTGCGCGCGGGCCGCCCACCCGTACTCTTTGACGGCGCGCACAATGCTGCGGGCGCGCGCGCCCTGCGTGGTTATCTGGACGAGTTCATACACGCTCCCGTCACGCTCATCTTCGGAGCGATGCGCGACAAAGATTTAGATGAGATTACAGCGACGCTCTTTCCTGCGGCTCACAAGATTATCCTCACGCAGCCGACAAACCCGCGCGCCGCAACAGTGGAAACAGTTGCGAGCTATCGCCCTCCCGATTTTGATTCAGAAAGAATCTTGCTTGCTCCCACTCCTGCGGAAGCTCTCGTTGCCGCTCAGAATCTCACTCCGCCTGATGGACTTATTTGTATTACAGGCTCTCTTTATCTTATTGGCGAGATGCAGAGTTTGATGGAGGCGCAAGAGTAAGAATGTAGGACGAAAGAATAACCCTTCAAGTTGAGTCGTCATACTTTCATCCTTCCGCCTTCATCCCTCATCCTTGCTCTTAACGCGCTAATCCGCTACAAATACGAGCATGGACACATCAGACAAAGAATCTCCGAAGCTGATTGACAGCAAAACCGTTTTCGAGGGCCGCGTCTTCGACATTGTTGTTGACACGGTGCAGGAAGGCGAACAGACATACAAGCGCGAGGTCGTGCGTCATCCCGGCAGCGCGGTGATTGTGCCTGTCTATCCGGACGGCACGGTTGCGTTCGTGCGGCAGTATCGCCATCCGGCTGTGCGCTATCTTCTGGAAGTCCCTGCGGGCACGCTCGATCCGCCTGAGCGACCGGAAGAGGGAGCGAGGCGCGAGCTTGAAGAAGAACTCGGCGTGGTCGCCGCGCGGTTTGAGAAGTTGATAGAGTTCTGGGTTTCGCCCGGCTTCTGTGAAGAGAAGATGTGGATCTATCTGGCGACGGATTTAACAGAGACTGCACAGAAGCTTGATGAAGATGAGCATGTCGAAATCGTGCGGCTGCCTTTCACGCGCGCGCTTGAGATGATCTCCGACGGAGAGATTGAAGACGCGAAGACCATCATCGGTCTTCTGCTGGCGGCGCAACGCCTAGGCTATTCGAGAGATACGACTCAATATCCTTCAGTCTGACATAAGAAATGATGAACGGAGTTTTGTCCGTGGTCCGTAGTCAGTTGTTTTGAGCCTTATCCGAATTGAACACTTCATCTCAGCATTCAACCTGCCCTAGCGAACAACGGACAACTGACCACTGACTACGGACAGCTTTTCTGTGCTTTGAAGGACCAACTTTCGCAAACTGAATTTTCTGACGGCGAGCCGCGCACAGGCCCGCCCGCGCGCCCGACGCTGCTCAATTATCTACACTCCGCGATTGCGATTCCTTTAATCTATCTCTACACGCTCGTGATGGGGAGCCTCTCGCTCCTGATCTCGCTCTTCGACAAGACAGGCAGAGGGCAGCACCGTTGTGCGAGCGCATGGAGCAGGATGATTGCCCGAACAGTCCGGGCACGCGTGCATGTTTACGGCGCGGAGCGGATCGAGCCGAACACGTCTTACGTCTTTCTCTCAACTCATCAGAGCTACATGGATATTCCTGTGATGCTCGGCTATCTTCCGGCGCAACTTCGCATCGCCGCCAAAAAGGAGGTCTTTCGCATTCCCTTCTTAGGCTGGCATCTGACGCGCGCGGGCCACATCTCGATTGACAGGAGTTCGCGCATGGATGCGATTGCCAGCCTGCAACGCGCCGCAGACGAGATACGCGGCGGCATCTGCGCCTTCATCTTCCCTGAAGGCACGCGCTCGCGCGACGGCTCGCTCCAGCCATTCAAGAAAGGCGGCTTCAAACTCGCCATGCAGGCGCGCGTGCCCCTCGTCCCCATCACAATCATGGGAACGCGCCAACTCTTGCCGCGCGATTCCATCATCTTTCGCGCCCCGCGCCGCGTAGAGATGTACGTTGATGCGCCGATTCCAACAGAAGGACTCACTGACGAAGACCTCCCCGCCCTCATGCAAACGGTCCGCGCCGCGATGACGAAACACATGAAAAGCAGGGATGAGGGATGAGGGATGAGGGATGAAAGTGTGGCTATTCAAGTTGAGTAGCTCTTCTTTCATCCCTCATCCCTTTGCCCTCATCCCTTATCTCTTCCTTGCTCTTATCCCTTTCGTCTCTTAAACTCGTGAGCATCGTGAGCACGCCGGAAAAATTTTCGCCCATCGTCGAATCCAACATTAGTAGTTACGAAGCTGCCGCGCCCGCGCAGGCCGGATCAGTTTCTTCCGTTGCTGCTCCTGATCCGAACAATCCTCCGTGGGGCATCCTCGCAGCTTCGCTCACATGGTTAGCCAGTATTCTCTTTCTCTTCCTGATGAACGCTCTGATCGTCATCCCTTATGCTTTGCAGCATAGCGGCGACATGGATAACGACGCGCTCAGGCAATTTTTATTAACAGACAAAACTGCCATCCTCTTGCAGATTTTTTCAATCATCCCGGCGCATCTTTTGACGCTCGGTTTGGGTTGGGCCGTCGTCACACGTCTCGGCCAACGCCCTTTCTGGAAAAGTCTGGGTTGGAGTTGGAGCGGGAATTTCGGTTTATGGAAAAGTCTGGGTCTGGTCGTTGTGCTGCTGCTCGGCGGAAGAATTCTGATTCAACTGATTGGCGGAAAGGAAACGCTGATGGATCAGATCGTCACCAGCTCTATGGCTGCGCGTTACATGACAGCATTTCTTGCGACCTTCACCGCTCCGCTCACCGAAGAGTTGATTTATCGCGGCCTGCTCTACTCCGCGCTGCTCGGTTGGTTCACACGGATTAACGCTCAGCGCGGCGTGCCCCATCCTCAAGTCACCGCAGCGATTTCAGCAGTGACAGGTGTTTCGCTTCTCTTCCTGCTCGTGCATGTCCCGCAATACTGGCCCAATTTTGGAGTCATTATCGTGATCGGGTTGCTCAGTCTCTCGCTCACAGTGATTCGGGCTTACACGGGCCGTCTCCTGCCCTGCTTCGTCATCCACACAGTCTTCAACGGCCTTTCTGCAATAGCGATTGTTCTGGAGCCATACTTTAATCACCCCAATCCAGAACAGAAAGCGGCAGCCGTCAGGATGCTTGCGCGCTCTCTTGGAA
>JBAWGU010000645.1:0-2109 GCA_049593215.1 Pyrinomonadaceae bacterium | reverse complement strand
GTGCCCGCCGCTTCAACTTGCGACGGCGGGCAAGCCCGCCTCTAAACGGTCGCACTCTATTGATAACCGTAATAAATGTGGTTTCAGCCTATCTTTTGCCTTTTACCTTTTCACTTTTGCCTTTTATTCTCCCTTCGCCACGCAGAGAGCGGCAATCCCGTTCCGCCTCGTCTCTCAGCGACAATCTCCGCGAGAATGGCGAGGGCGACTTCCTGCGGCGAGACTGCGCCGATGTCTAAGCCAATCGGCGCTCTCACTTCGCGCAGGATTTTTTCATCAACGCCTGTCTCGCGCAGACGCTCAAGCACGATGTTCGTTCTTCGCTTGCTCTCGATAAGCCCGATGTAATCGGGACGCGCGGCGACGACCGCGCGTAGACACTCTTCATCTTCATTGTGCCCGCGCGTGACGACTGCGACGGAGACGCCGTGTCCCTTCCCGACAGCAGCGCGCACAGCCATCATCCAACTCTCCGCCGCGATTAACTCAATCTCGTCATCAGGAAAGCGTTCGCGCTTGACGAAATCCGCGCGGTCGTCAATGAGCGTCGTCCTGTAGCCGGTGAGGCGCGCGAGTTGCGCGAGAGACGCTCCGACGTGGCCCGCTCCGCAGATGACGAGTCGCGGCTCAGGCTCTATCCGCTCGAAGAGAACGCGCGCGCTCGTCCATGCTTCAAGTCGGTCTGTTAGTGTGGAATGATTTTGAAGGACGCGCGCAGAAGATTTAAGCGCACGCAAAAGCTCTTCGATGCTGAAAGTTTGGGCTTCCGCTCTTGAAGATAAAAATGTTGGAGCGTAATGAGAGATTAACTCGTCAAGCGCTTCGCCTCCGAGAGTTCCAATGCGTGTGCCTGTCTCTTCGATAAGCAGTTTCGCTCCCGTGCCGCTTTGCGCTTCAACAATCGTCGCCAGCGCAGCGATAGAGCTTTCACGGAGGACTCGCGCAATGGCTTCCGCTATCAAGCTTGAGGGCGTGCGATTGCGAGCATCGTGCATGAACATCAAAGGGAAAGCGCGTTCGAGCCAGAGAGAAGCGACTATTTGGTTGAGGGTGTTTTGACCAGACCAACCGCGCTCGCCGCGCGCCGCAAGAGCCACAGAGGGCCGACCAGCAAGTAAACAGGGTTGCGAAAGAAAGCAGGCTGGTTGCCCTCAATCGCGTGCCCGATGAATTGAAAAATCCATCCGACAATAAAGAGCGCGAGCGCCCAACGCCAGTTCCAGAAAAAGAGCGGCAGCGAGACAACAATCATCGGGATGCCTATGCTATGCATCAAGCGATTCAAAGGATGCCGGTGCTTCTCTTTGTAATTCTCGGTGAAAGATTCTGACATGACAAACCTCCGTTGAAGCCAGTTCAGGATAAGCGCGCTGCCACTCTTCCTTTATGCTGCCTTTCAGCTAGAGCTAATGCAAACAAGCAATTCACGGCCTGCGCTATTTTTTCCGCTCCCCCCGGTTCAAAATAAATCTCACCGCATTGAGTACAGACCCAAGCCTTAAAGCCTGACAACTTTACCTTGACCCCTTCTTTCTCAAATTCTTGAGAGATAGTCTTCCTCTTGACCTGCCCCTGACATTCAGAGCATTTGGACTTTATTATTTCTTTCATAGAATTCTTCCTCTTCTAATAGGAGAAGACCACCAGGGTTTTTGAGGTATGTATGCTGTAACGATGTCCACAATGTCTGCATTTGAATAATCGCAGACAATATGCAATGGAGATTGGACTTTCGCGGTCATCCTAAAATACCCGACAATCAAACAACGCAAGTCATCGGAATAATTCTCAAGGATTTTGCTTTTGCCGCTCACTGCCTCCAAAATATTGTCTTCACTGAAACCTTCTTCAATCATATGGCGAACGGCATGGAGGCGAACGCGATATCTCTTCTTATTCAACAGTTCATTAATTTTCTCTAACAGCTCTTGCTCTGTATTCATGAATAATGAAGACTATTCTTTATTCGCTCCGTTCCAAGCATCTATAAAAATCTCCATCGTGCCGCCGCAGACCATGCCTTCTTCGCTGGCTTCGTCGGCGGTCAGTTTGAAAGAGTGGAGCGCGCTCGTGCCGGTGCGCAAGGTTTCGCGCGCTTCGGCCCAGACT
>JBAWGU010000644.1:0-1792 GCA_049593215.1 Pyrinomonadaceae bacterium | reverse complement strand
GTTTACGCAGAGGCGTTGAACGCTTTTCTCTGCGCTATCTCTGCGCGAACTCTGTGCCTCTGCGGTGAACCTCGACTTTGCTCCTACTCATCTTCAAATTGATCCATTACCAAGCTCTGGAACGTTCGGAGCTACTTGGATGGTTCGTCCTGTTTCTCTTCCGAAGAACTCTCCGCCACAGACTCTTCGCCTTTTCCGTGCGTTTCATTCTTGCGCTCGAAATCTTCGGCAGGAGCATGATAAGCAAAGACCGCTTCATCTTCATGCGCGGCAAAGAGGCGCGAGGCAAGCCCTTCAAGAAAAGCTCTGGCGCGGCCCGGCTCAGCTTTTTGTTCAGGGCTTGCGCTCTCCGTGAAAGTGGTTTCAGACGCGAGGCGTATTAGCTGCGTGGTGATGTGGCGGCATGAGGCGCAGGCGACCAGATGAGAAACGATAGGTGTCGCTTCCCTTTCGCTCAAGCGGCCTTCGCTGAAGGCTGAGAGGGCGTCTTCGTCCAGATGCGCGCCCGAAAGCACAGGAGCATCAATGAGAGCACGGCGGTGCAGGCGATGGTGAATCGCTCTGCGCATGAGGTCGCTCTCTTTGTCTGTCTTTGGTCGGGGCATAAACGATTTTTCAAACCTTCCGGTGGGTGGACGGCTACTCCGCATTTCCTTTGCCTAAATTCTCCTCAGAAATATTCGCTAAATATCTATCCAGCTCTTGCGAAGCCAGATCGCCCGCAGCCATCTCAACGCACATGCCTATCTCAGCCTCGCTCAATCCGCCTGCCCGCTCCAGCTCCGAACGAAAACGCTGGTGAACTTTTCCATAAACTTTTTCGAGCCAGCGCATCACCGTTGATTCATGCACGCGGCTCTCAGGCTGCGCGGAACGCTTCTTCGACTGTCTTTGAAACCAACGACGCAAAGGCGACGCAGGTTCCTGAACCAGCCGCGCAATCTCTCTCAGCTTCAAGCCTTCAATATGATAGAGCAGGAGCAAAAGTTTTTCGTGATCGTCGAGCGCAGACAGCGAAGTATCGAGCGCGCGGGAAGTGAGCGAGCCGTAACGCTCGTGCGCGATACGCTCAAGCATCGCACTTTCGCCTCCGCGAGCCTCCGCGCGCCAGCCCGGACGGTCATGTATCTCGCCGCCGCTCTCAGACCAATCGTCTATGGAAATTTCGTCGTGCCGCGCGCGGTGCATATCAACAACCGCGTGCCAGACAACCGTGCGCAGCCAGCCCCGCAGCGTGCCGCGCCCCGTATAGGTTGCAAACTTAGATTGGCGCACGCCTTCGACCACGCGCGTCCCGTAAAGCTCCACGTAAACAAAATCAATGACCTCATCGGCTGCGCTCTCTGCGCTCGCCAGATGTCGCGCGATGCGTTCGATGTAAGGCCGGTAGGTCTGGTCAAACTCCCACCATGCAAACTCGTTCCCGCGCGCACAGGCCATCGCCAGATAGAGGTCCTGCACCTGAAGCTCCCCCAGAAACTGCCGCACCTCTTCCGCCGACAACTCTACGCCGCCCGCGCCCGCCAGCAGATACTTATCAATCGCCACATTTAATGCAGAATGAAAGTCTGCTGTAGAGACGCCGTAATTCGGCGCAGACGCGTGGCAGCGCGTATAGAGCGCGTCGAAATCTGCCGCACAATCGCGCAATGGGCCTTCAAGTTTTGCGGGAGATGTAATTGTCACCTGATAAAGTGATTATAAAGAATCCAAGCGACATAGCACAACGATTTAAGTAGAAAAATCGTAAGGAGATAATTTTCAGTCACGGAGTGACGGTATATCAGTAGCC
>JBAWGU010000643.1:0-3027 GCA_049593215.1 Pyrinomonadaceae bacterium | reverse complement strand
GAGGGATGAGGGATGAATGATTGAGGGAATCTTTCAATTGAATCAATCATTCAAACCTTTTCATCCCTCATCCCTCTGCCCTCATCCCTTAAAGGAGTTCCCCCAATGAAACATCTACGTCGGAGAGTTGAGTGGCAAAGAGTGGCGGCTGGTTGTCTGGCCGCCTTTGCCGTTTGCGTGCTGCTTCAGACGAGCGCGCGTGCCGTTGTTGTTGATGATAAGACGCGCAGCCGTGCCGAGCGCGCCCTGCGTGAAGGAGAGTTTGAGACGGCTGAAAAACTGTTTCGCTCTCTGCTTGCGAAAGACCCTCACGATAAGGATGCTCGTCTCGGTCTGAGCTTCACGCTCTTGAAAGAGAGAAAACTTCAGGCGGCTTACGATCAGGCGGCGCGCGTGCTCGCAGTTGATCCGCTCTCTGCGCGCGCGCACGCATTGCTTGGCGCGGCAGTGCTTGCCTCCGGCGACTTTCGTCTCTCAATCGAAGAGTTTCGCACGGCGCTCTCGCTCAAAGATAATGAATCGCTTGCTATCGCCGGTCTGGCGATGGTTGATTTTTATGAGAACCGTTTGCGCTCAAGCGTGCAGGGGTTGCGTCGCGCCGCCGCGATTGACTCAGACGAGCCGGACTATGTTTTCGATCTGGCTCAGGCTTCCGCGCGTCTGGAACTCTACAAGGAAGCGGCGAACGCTTACGAGCGTTTCCTAGACATCGCGCCGAAGACGGATGCTGACCGCCGTGCGCGCATACGCGGCCTGATTGATTTCCTGCGCTATCTTGGCGCGCAGAGCAGTCTCTACGACGTAGGCGGGTCAAGCCGCACGGCCATTCCCTTCGAGGATGTTGACAACTGTCCTGTCCTGCGCGTGAGAATCAACGGCAGCAAAGAGACTTTGCGCTTTCTGCTCGACACAGGCTCAGGCATCTCCGTGATTTCGGAAGAGACGGCAAAGCATCTGGGGCTAAGACCTGTGGCGCGCGGCGGATTGGCTCGCGCCGTCGGCGGCGGCGGACGCTTCGAGATCGTTTACGGATTTATCAACACGCTCGACATCGGCGAGACGCGCATCTCTAATGTCCCTGTTTACATTCGCCACTTCTATAACGATCTGAAACCTGTTGACGGCTACATAGGCATCTCCGTCATCACGAAGTTCCTGACAACTGTTGATTACGAAGCGCGCATCCTGACGCTCGCGCGGACGCGTTCCGGCAGTAGCAGCGCAGATGCAACGCCGCCTCCGCCGGGCAGCATAGAGATTCCCATACGAACCACTTCCGGCGGTTATCTGAGCGGCGAAGTCAAACTCGACGGCATCACCAGACCGCTCAACTTTATCGTTGACACGGGCGCGACCATCTCTGTCGTCTCCGAAAAACTTGCGGAGGAGGAAGAAGAGTTGAGCCGCGTCGAACAGGGCAAACGCCTGCGCGTCTATGGCGCGGCTGGCATCGCCGACGGAGTGAAGACGCTCATCCTTCCACGCATTTTCTTCGGCGCACAAATGCGCGAGAAGATTCCCGCCGCGATACTCGATTTAGAGCCTGTCAACGAAACGTCAGGATTTACGCAGAACGGAATTTTAGGTGGAAATTTCCTGCGACAGTTTCGCGTGGCGTTCGATTTTCAAAAAGGCGTGGTGCGGCTTGAGCCTCCGGTCAAGGCTGCGCCCGATTTGCAAGGCGCGAAACTTGTAGAAACAGGAGCGAAGCCTTAGCATCTCTTTTGTCATGAAGCAGAGTCTCTATCTGGAAACATCCGTGGTCGGCGCATATCTTGATAACGGCGAGCCGTTTCGCCGCGACCTGACGATACGCTGGTGGGAGCACGAGATGCCGGAGTATCGCGCCGTCGTCTCGCCTCTCGTGACGCGCGAGCTTGAGCGCGTGCCTGAGCCTCATCGCACAGGCTATTTGAAACTCGTCGGGTCGCTCGAACAGGTCGAGCTGGCTGAGGAAGCAGCCATCCTTGCCGAAGGCTACATCGAGCGCGGCATCTTTCATCGCAAGTACATCGCGGATGCTCTGCACGTTGCTATTGCTTCCTTTCACAAGATAGATTATTTAGTGACATGGAATTTCGGTCATCTGGCAAACGTTCGTCGCCAAGCTCGCGTGCGGCTCTTCAACACCGCCGCAGGCTTCTTCGTCCCGATGATCGTCACGCCGGAGTTTTTAGTTTCGGAAGCAACGGAGGTAGTAAATGGTGAATAGTAAATGGTAAATGGATGAACGGTCTTGTCCATTTACCATTTACTATTCACCATTGACCAGCAATGTATCGCAAGCCAAGATTTTTAGAAGCGTTGCACGCGATTCGTGAAGAGATGTCGCGTGAAGCGGATTATGATGTTGACCTGTTCGCGGAGATGGTGCGCTCGGGCGTGCGTCCGAGTCACGGCGCGGAGCGCAACATACGCGGGTACAAGAGTAGCGCCCCGCGTGAGGCCGACGAATCAATAGACATCGCTCCGCCTCAGCAGGGACGACGCAAAGGGTGAGAAGGGCAGTGACAAGTGATGAGTGACAAGTGACAAGTTAAAATCCTTGCTCTTGTGCGTGAGTTGCGAATAAACTTCATCCTGTTTTTACTTGTCACTCATCACTTGTCACTTGTCACTGAATTTTTATGGACTTGACGTTTGAGACAATCGGGCTGGAAGTGCCGAGCGAGAAAGCGTTCAACCATCTGGCGGAGCGCGCGGGCGATCAGGGCGAGCCGACGCAGTTGACGCGGCGCGGCGCTGTGCTTCATGGACGCTGCTGGAAGTTGGGCGACGGCCTCGAAGTCTGGACTGTGCTTTACGAATCAGGCACGGGCGACATCTTCTATGCGGATTGCCGCCCGGGCTTTCGCGCCCGCTACGCGCAACGCATACGCCCCTGGGCGCTCACGGAATATGATGAAGAGGGCGAGGCTGTGATACATGGCTACTGCGACAGCACGGAGACAGAAGTGCTCTTCGAGTTGCAGAACCTGACGGAAGTCGGCGCGGCTGGATTCAGCGCGCAGGAGCTGCACGTCGGAT
>JBAWGU010000642.1:0-5051 GCA_049593215.1 Pyrinomonadaceae bacterium | reverse complement strand
AACCAGCCCCGTAGGGGCGACATATCAGTAGCCCACGACTTTAGTCGTGGAACATGGCAGTCAAAAGAATGATAAGCCCCGGAGGGGCGACATAAATCCAGGATTGAATAGATGCCAACCTTGAGTTTATGCCGCCCCTCCGGGGCTTGCTTGTTTTCTTTGACCTTATACCCACGACTAAAGTCGTGGGCTACTGATATGTCGCCCCTCCGGGGCTGGGGTCTTATCACCTCTTATGCTGAACTGAAGTTAAACCAAGCGGTGCTGCTTTGGATTACTTGCGCTTTGACTTGGCTGACAATCTGGCGGGTAAGTCCAACTCATCATCAGCAAAAACGTCTATACTCACGCCCGCAGCACGAGCGTATTTCAGGAGCGTAAGCAGCGACGGCTCACGAACCCCTTGCTCGTACTCGGAGATTCTGGCGTACTTCATCTCCTCTTCAAGCCCCAGACGCTTGAGCATTTCGGTCTGAGATAGACCGAGTGCAAGCCGCACTTGCCGTAGCTTTTCGCCCAAGCGTTGAGGTTTCGGACGCGCGCTGCCCATCAGGACTCACCTCCTGATGAGACAAAACCCGCGCATTGAAATTTGCTTCTTCTCTCAGTTGAGAGTAGAATATCTCCGCTCAACCTGTTCGCCGTGAGAATGAACCTTTCATTCAGAACGGCGATGCTCATTACTTCAATTTGAGGCGTGAGCGACGCATGTGCCGTTACCGTGTTTTCAAAGAATAGAACGCGCGCATCATACCAAAAGGGCGCACATCTTCACATCACAAAGGACGCTAATTTATGGGAAAAACTGTCAAGCTTGAGTATCAAGCTAAAGTGATAGACGATCAGGGTCTCTCACGCGCCAAAGTCCCGTCTCCTCTCATTAGAGTGATGGGCGCGCGACCTTCGGATTATCTTATCTTTCGCCTCACTCCTGCGGGCAAGGTCACGCTGCACGTCTCACGCTCAGGGAAGGGAAGGGGCAAAGCTACTGCTCGCCGCTCGTAGGCTTGGGAGCGCGTCTGGGCAGGGCGCGTCTCCCGATTGGCTGCACGCTTGGACTGTTGAGGGTGACAAGCTGTGCGGCAGGCAAGGCCGTTGCGCCTGTAGGCCGCAAACTCAACTGGCGCGGCGGTCTTGCTTCTCTTACTCTAATTCCTTTTTCTTTATTGACAAACCTGCCTACTTCGCTTTCAATCAGATAAGAGACGTGCGGCGAGCCTCCTGCGGAGGATGCTCTAAGCCCATGCTGCGCGTAAAGATTCGTTTGAAAGCGCGCCGTTAAGCTTGTCCCCTGAAATCTAAAACCTGCGCGCCTTCTGCCCCGGGAAACGGAAGGCATGTCCGCTTCTTCCAACGCAAGACCACACAACGCGACGCTGCTCATTGTTGATGATGAGGAGAGCGTGCGCCACCTGCTCTGTCACGTTTTCGACACTGCGGGCTATCGCACGCTGCCTGCGGCTGACGCGCCTTCTGCCCTGAGCCTGCTGCACCGCGAGCATTGCGACCTAGTCGTTCTGGACATCGCCATGCCCGGCGTCAACGGCCTCGCGCTCTGCCGCTTGCTGCGCGCACAATCCACTACGCGCGAACTTCCGATTGTTATTTTCACGGCAAGCAACGACGAGAAGCAGAAGGAAGAAGCTTTTGCTGCCGGAGCGGATGATTACATCGTCAAACCTTCCAGCCCGCGCGAATTGCTCTCTCGCGTCAACACACATCTCAAAGTCGCGCAACGCGAACGCGCTCTGCTTGGCAGCAATCGTGAGTTGCTGTTCCTTGCGGATTTGGGGCGCGGACTCTTGCAGGCTCTTGAGCCTGAACAGGTCATGCGCCGCGTTGCGGGAGCGACTTATGAAGGCACTGGCGCGGCTCTCTGCGCCGCCGCCATCAACTTGAGCGGCGAAGGTGCAGCCGTCTGCGTCTTTGATCGTGAAGGAAGCGCAGAAGATTCTTCATTGCTTCACGTGGACCGTTTGAGCGCGTGGCTTTCATCCGCAGACGCCGCTTCGTCCGCGTTTCTTGAAGATCCAAAACAGTTCTTCATACGCGATGCAGAGCACAGGGTCGAATATGCCGCGCCCTTTCGCTTTAGCGGACGAACGCAGGGCGCGCTCATTGTCGCTTTCGATAAACCCGACGAGTGCGGCGAAACGGAATGTCGCATCGTTGACGCAGCCGCGCAGCAGGCCGCGCTCGCCTCTCATATCTCTTCGCTCTACGCCGCGTCGCGCGCTTCCTCCGTCAATCTTGCGAAAGAGGTTGAGCATCGCACTGCTGAGGTCGAAGAGCAGCGCAGATTTACGGAAGCGATTATTGACAGCCTGCCCGTGTCGCTCTACGCCGTTGACCGCGACTATCGCATCGTCGCCTGGAATCGCAACCGCGAGCTTGGCTCTCTGGGCCTCCCGCGCAACGTCGTCATGGGGCGCAACATCTTTGAAGTGCTGACCAAGCAGAAACGCGAAGTGCTTGAGCGCGAAATCGAGCGCGCCTTCGAGACCGGAGAGATTGAGCGCATCGGGCAGGAGACGACTACGCCTGAAGGCGAGACGCGCCACTGGCTCATTAGTAAAGTTCCCATGCGCGCCGAAGAGGGCGGCGAGGTCACGCATGTCATCACCGTCGGCGAAGAGATTACGCAGAGAGTCGAAGCCAATCGCGCCGTCGCCCGCGCTGAAAAACTCGCAGCCGTCGGACGCCTCGCCGCAGGCGTGGTCCATGAGATTAACAATCCGCTCGCAACCATCTCCGCCTGCGCGGAGGCTCTCGAATCTCGCGTGCAGGAAGGCGCGTTTGACGCTTCTTCGGAAGTCGAAGACCTGCGCGAATACTTGGGCCTCATTCGCAGCGAGGCTTTTCGCTGCAAGCAGATTACCAACGGCCTGCTCAACTTCAGCCGCGCACGCGCCGCAGGCGTTCACACGCCCGTCTATGTGCCCGACATCATCACTTCAGCCGCGCGTCTTGTGGTCCATCAAAAACGCGGCGAGGCCGTTGAGATTCAGGTCGAAGTCGCGGATGACGTTCAGCCCGTCAACGGTGATGAAGGGCAGTTGCAGCAAGCCGTGATCGCGCTTGCGACAAATGCTATTGACGCGATGCCGGAAGGCGGGCGTCTCACTTTCCGAGCGCGCAATGAAAACGGAAACGTGTTGATTGAAGTGAGCGACACGGGCGTTGGCATCGCGGACGAGAATTTGACGAAGATTTTTGATCCGTTCTTTACCACGAAAGAGGTCGGGCGCGGCACAGGTCTCGGTCTCGCCGTCTGTTATGGTATTGTAACGGAGCACGATGGACGCCTCGACGTGCAATCTGCGCTTGGGGTCGGCACGACTTTCACGATTTCGCTGCCACCCCTTGCCGCGAACAACGGAGAAGAGAGAGCTTGAGCGAACAGGGTCAAGGCGCAAGGTTGCTGGTCGCGGAAGATGAGAACAACCTGCGGCTGGTGATTCAAAAAGAGTTGCAAAGGCTGGGCTACCGTGTGCAGGTCGCGCCCGATGGCGAGGCCGCTCTGCGCCGTCTTGAAGAGAGCAACGTGGATGTGCTCCTCGCAGACATCAACATGCCGCGCATGGACGGCATGGAACTCCTGCGCCGCGTGCATGAACGCCCCAACCCGCCCGAAGTCATCATGCTCACGGGTCAGGCCACCATCGAAACAGCCATCGAAGCGATGAAGCTTGGCGCGTATCATTATTTAACTAAACCTTATCGCATCACGGAACTCGACGCTTTAGTCAAACAGGCTGCGGAGAAACGCCGCCTCCGCGTTGACAATCAACGCCTGAGAGAACAACTCGCGCGACAATCCGCGATGCCTGAGATTATTTCCATCTCGGATGCCATGCGCGAAGCGATTCGATTGGTTGAGCGTGTCGCGCCCTCAGATGCTTCGGTTTTAATCACAGGCGAATCAGGCACGGGCAAAGAGTTAATTGCTCATGCGATTCATCGCCTCTCCAATCGCGCCGAGTCTTCGTTCATTGATCTCAACTGCGCTGCGTTTCAGGAATCGCTGTTGGAATCGGAACTCTTCGGTTACGAAGCTGGCGCATTCTCCGGCGCGAAGGGGCGCAAGCTCGGACTCATCGAACTCGCAGATGGCGGCACGCTCTTTCTTGATGAAGTCACGGAACTGCCGACACAGCTTCAGGCGAAACTTCTTCGGGCGATTGAGACGCGCACCTTCTTCCGCGTCGGCGGCGTGCGCAAAGTGGAAGTCAATGTTCGCATCGTCGCCGCGACGAATCGCAATCTTGATACAGTCGTCAGCGACGGAACGTTTCGCTCAGACCTGCTCTATCGCGTCAACGGATTTCAGATTAGCCTCACGCCCCTGCGCGAGAGGCCCGAAGATATAGAGCCGCTCGCGCGTTATCT
Organism: Pyrinomonadaceae bacterium; assembly: GCA_049593215.1. Lineage (GTDB taxonomy): Bacteria > Acidobacteriota > Blastocatellia > Pyrinomonadales > Pyrinomonadaceae > JBAWGU01. The sequence goes on along the minus strand of JBAWGU010000642.1, from coordinate 662 downwards.
CTTGCAGCAACTCTGTAGCTCGACTCCGCCCGAACTGATGCCGGAAGCTTTGCAAGCTCTGATCGCTTATGGCTGGCCCGGCAACGTGCGCCAACTGCGCAACTGTCTTGAGCGAGCCGTGCTGCTTTCCAACAACGGGCGCATCACGCCTGAAGAGCTGCCGCCGGAAATCGCACGCCCCGTCGCGCCCGCATTTGTGCCAGCAGCGATCTCAAACACAACAGGCGTTGCAGCAACAGCAGACGCAAACGCGCAAGCTTCTTATGGAAATTCATCGCCCACGTCTTTGCGCGAAGTCGAGCGTCAACAGATTCTCTCCGCGCTCGAACAGACAGGCTGGCATCGCGGCAAGACGGCGGAAATCTTAGGCATCTCGCCCTCGACGCTCTACCGCCGGTTGCGCGACTACAACCTTGAGCGACGGAACGGTTGAGAAAAAATCTCTTTGGCAAACTCTGCGCCCGCTCTGCGTCTTCAGCGTTGAAAAAGATTTTGTTCTCCCCAAAAACAATCTTTCTAAAAAATTTATGAAGCAACGAAACACTTGCCCCCGAACGCGACCACGCTTCTCAAAACCACTCGCGCTCAAACTCTTCTGCCTCGCACTCGCTTGTATCTTTGCCAGCACGATCTTCATCACGAAGCCGCGCGCCGAAAAGTTC
>JBAWGU010000641.1:0-2294 GCA_049593215.1 Pyrinomonadaceae bacterium | reverse complement strand
GTGCGACAGTGTTCGTCAATCACTCCTCCGCGCCCGGATTGCGTCAGCCTGTAGGCGCTCGGCTCTTCGCTCGGCTCTTTGTTTGAAAGATGGCGTGCGACGGCTGCTGTGGCGCGCTCACGTCCCTGCTTGTCCAGATCAATGCTGGCCTGCGTGTAGAGTTGGCCGTCATCATCTGCGGCAATGACTGCCGCGCCGTCCGCGACGAGCGCGTTCTTGGCCGCGAACATCAGCTCGCGCAAGAGCCGTTCACGACTCGAAGCGGCATTGAGAACTTGAGAGATGAGCGGAGCGACATCCGGCGGAATGAGATTGATAGCGGGCGGCGGCGCAATCTGCCACGGGGCCATCTGCTCGAAAGCACGGCGCGCTTCGCCTTCCGCGCGTTCCTGATCAAGCTGCGCGCCGAGCGCGCGAAACTGGTCTGCGGCCTCCATGAATCGCTCATGCGCCGCAGCATGTTCGCCGCGCCTGACGAGGCTCTCGCCGTGCTCGAAGATTGTCAGGGCCACCTGATAGGCAGCGTTCATCGAGCGGAAAGCTTCTTCCGATTGTTGGAAGAGACGCTCGCCGCGCGACGAATCGCGTTTGCGTGAAGCGAAGCTGGCAAGATTGCGCTGAAGGAGCGCGTCGAGGTAAGGATAAGAGAGATGCTCAAGCTCGTTCTGCGCGGTGGTGGCCCAATCCTCTGCGGGCAGCCACTTGTCGCTGCGGCGATAGCCTTCGATCATCAGGAGCGCAGCTTCGCAAGCCAGACGCTCATCATTTATCTCGCGCGCCAGATCACGCGCGTTGCGCGCATAGGTCAGCGCAAGATGAATGTTGCGCTCAGCCAGCCAGAGCCTTGAGAGAGAAACGTAAGCCTGCGTCTCATCCTTTTTGCTGGCAACCTCTCTGGCACGCGCATGTGCGAAACGCAGCAACTCGTTTGCTTCGCGCACGCGGCCCTGATAGGCGCGCAGTGTGCCGAGCGTCTCGGTACACGCGCCTTCCCACAAATGGTCGCCACGCGTGCGCGCAATCTCAAGAGCCTGTTGCACGTGGCTCTCTGCCGTTGCCCACTCGCCCGTGTAGGTCGAAGCCAGAGCGATGTTGTTATGAGTGCCGCCGACGAGTTGCTCGCTTTGATAGCCTGTGAGATGTTCGAGGGCGCGATGAAGCGAGTTGGTAGCTTCGTAAAAGTTGCCCTGATAGATGAGCATCACGCCGAGGTTGTTTTCAAGACGCGCGCGATTGACATCATCCGTCGTGTTACGCAGAAGGCGGAGCGCGCGGCGATAACACATGCCAGCCTCGTCCATGTCGCCTTCGTGGCGCGCGACGAGGCCGAGGTTCATGTATGTAATCGCCAGAGCGCGGTCCTTGTGCGCGCGGCGTCCCCACTCGATGGCAATCTCGTAATGCTCGCGCGCGTGCGGCTGTTCATCTAAGGCCCAGTAAGCGCGGCCCAGACAATGATAAGCTCGCGCGAGATTGGCGGAATCGCCGAGAGGCTCTAAGACTTCGCGTGCGCGATTGAGGAGCGTGACGGAGCGCGAGAAATCGTTCTGCCAGTAAGCGTATGAGCCGAAGGCGAGGAGGAGCAGGCCATGCAGGTGCGGAGGAAACTCGTCGAGCGTGCGCGCATCGTAGGCGGCAAGCGCCGCGCCCGCTTCGTCGTAGCGGCCCATCCCTTCATAGACTTCTGCCAGCGCGACGCGTTCCTGCACACCGCGTTCGCTCTCAGGCACGCCTGTGCCAGCTTCGACCAGATTGCGAAGGATATGTTCGGCCCCTGCAAGATCACCACGCTCGCTGCTTTTCTGCGCGCGAATGAGTGTATCCACAGGAGCAGGTTGATTGGCAGAAATCTGGGTCATGTACTTTTTCTGGGGTCGGGAAATACGCCAATCAGGTTGCAGCCCTTGTAGCGCAAACAGCTGGATGCGAGTATATCATAAAGCATAAGGGAGAAATAAAGAATGTCCGGCGTGGGACCAAAAATGATTTGGATTGAAACGGATTCTGTGTTATTGCCAACCGGGACGGTAAAATAAGGAGCTAAGAGATGAGCCAACTGAACGGAAAGAGGCTGCCGATGCTGATCTGTTTAATCAGCATTGCGCTCGTGGCGATTGCCTGCGCGAAGGATGATGCGCCCGTAAAGCCTTCGGCTAATGGTCCTCTGATGGCTGCCAACGAAACGTCGGCGGTAATGAGTCTTAGAACAATCGCGTTCGTCGAGGCGCGCTATCAGGCTACAACAGGCAGCTACGGCACTTTGAAGCAGATCGCAGACTCTCAGGGGCTTGAGC
>JBAWGU010000640.1:0-1691 GCA_049593215.1 Pyrinomonadaceae bacterium | reverse complement strand
TCGCTATAATAGAGCGATCTATGGAAGCTCTTCGGATCAAAGGGCGTGGCTTCGGAAGTGATAAACGGCAAGCGCGGAATCAGTAAAGCGCAGGCAAAAGCTCTCGCGGAATTTTTTCACGTCTCGGCGGAAGTATTCATCTGATGTAGGGAAGGCTTTTCTATAGGGTTATTTTCTGCGGTATAATCTCCCTATGAACAAGAAGGCGAAAAAACGAGTTAGGGAAGCCATTAAGAAAGAGATCGCAGAACGGTCAGATAACCGTAAGGAACAAGGATCATCTTCTCCTTCCAAGAGATTGCCGGAGAGCCGTGGTTTTACGCCGAGGCCGGATAAGAAGCGAGGCTAGTCCTTTTGTGAGGCAAGAAACGGGCTTGCTTCACCCCTCATCCTTCTTACTTGCTGTTCCAATCCCGTACTTCTCCCACAAAGGCAATATCTTCGGCATGAGCGGTCGCAGGTCAACGGGGCCGGGCGGCAATTCTCTGGTCAGCTCGTTGAGGTCTTCAAAATATTTTTCAAACCCTGACGGGAAATAGATTGCCAGATACTTCGCGGGCCTGTCTTCGGCGTTCCACCATTTGAAGGGCAAGCCCTTTGGGACGAAGAGAAAAGTTCCTGCGGGGGCGTTGACCGTTTGCTCGCCAAGCTCGAAGCCGAGCGTGCCTTCGATGACGTAGCCAGCCCAACTCTCATGCGTGTGAAAGTGCGGAGTCGGCGGAGCCTTAAAGCGCGGGCCAACTGAATATTCGATGAGAGAGAAAGCTCCGCCCGTCTGCTCGCTGCCGATTTTATAGGAGATACGATTCGGGCCGATGTCAATCTGGCGGCCTTCGCCGGGTTGAAGCACGATGCTGTCGCTCGTATCTCTCGCGTTCTCTTCCGACATTTGAAAACTAGCCTTATGTAATTGTCTGCTCGTTGATGAGAATGTTGCGCGCCGCAAGTTCTGCGACGAACCGTGCGGGCGGGACGCAAAGCTCTTGAGGGATTGCGCCTTTCTCTCTGGTCTCGCCGCGCGCCATCATCTGCGCAATGATTGATGCGGGGAAAGCTGTCGTGCGCATCATCGCGCTCAGCCCCGTGCTTTCGTCGAAGCGGTCAATGATGTCGTAGCGCAAGGTCAGTCGCGCTCCATTCATTGAGCCGCGAAACTCAACGCGAACCAGCACAACGTCGGGTTCGTCTGCGGGAAGTTTTCTAGTGAGCATCTCGCCCAGCACGCGGCGCGGAGAAACGCGCACGTTGTTTACATCAACTTCTTCACTGTTCGTCAATCCGAGATCAATTAAGAGCTTGAACTTTTCGCAGTGGCCCGGATAACGAATCGTTTTGTAGTCGAGTTCTGCGATGCGTCCGAGAAAAGTTTCAGGCAAGGTGGAAGTTCCGCCGGAAGTTTGAAACGCTTCCATCTCTGCGAAGGGCGCGGGAAATTCGAGCGACTCGATCTCGGTCATGGAGTCAACTTCGATAATCCTGCCGTCGCGTATGACGCGCGCTCGTTCGACGTATTCGTTGATTAAGCCTTCGACGGAGAAGACGATTTGATAGTTGAGCGGAGGCTGCGGATTCTGTGGAAGACCGCCGACGCATATGTGAACTGCGTCGAGTTTCTCAAAACGCTCTGCGCCGTGAGCGACCAGCACGGAGACCATGCCGGGCGCGAGGCCGCAATCGGGGATGATGTTGAT